>JANYFX010000534.1 GCA_025359585.1 Rhizobacter sp.
CTTGGCGAAGGCCTGCAGGTGCTCGTGTACGCGCCCGACCAACCCGACCTGTTCGCGCGCATCTGCGGTTATTTCGACAGCGCCGGCTTCAACATTCTCGACGCCAAGGTGCACACCACGCGCAGCGGTTATGCGCTCGACACCTTCCAGGTCAACAGCCCGCAGTTCGAACAGAACTACCGCGACCTGATCTCCTACGTCGAGACCCAGCTCGCGCTCGCACTCGCCGCCGACGGCCCCTTGCCCGAGCCGAGCCGTGGTCGCATCTCACGCCGCGTGAAGTCGTTCCCGATCACCCCGCGCATCACGCTGCGGCCCGACGAGCGTGCGCAGCACTGGCTGCTCGGCGTGTCGACCAGCGATCGCTCGGGCCTGCTGTTTTCGATCGCACGGGTGCTTGCGCACCACCGCATCAACCTGCAACTCGCGAAGATCACGACGCTCGGCGAGCGGGTCGAAGACACCTTCCTGATCGACGGGCCGGCGCTGCAGCAGAACAAGATGCAGTTGCAGATCGAAACCGAGCTGCTCGATGCGGTTGCCTGAGGCCCAAGGCCCTCGATGCTGCTGAAGATCACCGCCGCCGAGGCGCTGGCTCAACTCGAACAGTTCAGCGCCGTGATCGACGCACGCTCAGAGAGCGAGTTCGCGCTCGACCACCTGCCCGGCGCGTTGAACTGGCCGGTGCTCAACGACGCCGAGCGCATCGTCGTCGGCACCGAGTACGCGCAGGTCTCGCCTTTCACCGCGAAGAAGCGCGGCGCGGCGCTGGTGGCGCGCAACATCGCCGCCCACATCGAGCGCGAAGTGATGCCCTTGCCCAAGGACTGGAAGCCGCTCGTCTACTGCTGGCGCGGTGGCACGCGCAGCGGCTCGCTCGCGCTGGTGCTCGACCAGATCGGCTTTCGTGTGCAGGTGCTCGAAGGCGGTTACCGCGAATACCGGCGTGCCGTGATCGCCGCGCTCGACGTGTTGCCGGCGACGTTCCGGTACCGCGTGGTCTGCGGCACCACCGGCTCGGGCAAGAGCCGGTTGCTGCAGGTGCTGCGCGCCCAGGGGGCGCAGGTGCTCGACCTGGAGGCGCTCGCCAACCACCGCGGCTCGGTGCTCGGGCTGGTGCCGGGCAGCGTGCAGCCCGGTCAGAAGTGTTTCGAGTCGCGGGTCTGGGACACGCTGCGCGGCTTCGATGTCTCGCGCCCGGTGTTCGTCGAGAGCGAGAGCAAGAAGGTCGGTGACCTGCGCGTGCCCTTGCTGTTGATCCAGCACATGCGCCAATCGCCGTGCATTCGGCTCGAATTGGCGCTCGACGCGCGGGTGCGATTGCTGATCGAAGACTACGACTTCTTCGTCGCCGACACGGCGGCGTTCTGCAGCCGGCTCGACGCATTGCGCACCTCACGCGGCCACGAAATCGTGAATGGCTGGCAGGAATCTGCCCGCGCCGGGCGCACGGCCGAGGTCGTGCAAGACCTGCTGGTCACACACTACGACCCCAACTACAACCAGTCGATGAAACGCAACTTCATCGGCGTATCGGCACTGCACCTCGATCTGCTCTGGGACGGCAGCACACACAAACTCGAAGCCGCCGCGGCGCAAGCCATCGCAGCAGGCTGAAAACGGAGAAAATTCTGGAAGCGTTCCTGATATCCACCGGCGTCGTCGCCCTCGGCGAAATGGGCGACAAGACGCAGTTGCTGGCCATGCTGTTGGCGATCAAGTTCCGCAAGCCGGTCCCGATCATTCTCGGCATCCTGGTCGCGACCTTGCTGAACCACGCCACCGCCGGCCTGCTCGGCGCCTGGGTCGCACGCGCGCTCGGCCCCGACGTGCTGCGCTGGGTCATCGGCGTCTCGTTCATCGCGATGGCCGCGTGGATGCTGGTGCCCGACAAGATCGACGATGAAGCGGCGAAACCCTCGCGCTTCGGTGCGTTCGGCACCACGCTGATCGCGTTCTTCCTGGCCGAGATGGGCGACAAGACGCAGATCGCGACCGTGGCGCTCGCGGCGCGCTACCCCGACCTGGTGTCGGTGGTGGCCGGCACCACGCTCGGCATGATGCTCGCCGACGTACCGGCCGTGTTCGTCGGCGACAAGCTGGCGAAGAAGGTGCCGATGCGCTTGGTGCACGCCATCGCGGCGGCGATCTTCGGGCTGCTGGGAGTGCTGACGCTGTTGAACGTGGGCAAGTTGTTCTAGGCACGCCACCGCGCCCCAGCCGTTTCGCCTGCAGGCGAAACGTCGTTCGCCAGGCGAAGAAGAGTCCGCAGGGACTCTTCTTCGTCCGGGCTCACCCCATGTGCAGGCCACCGTTCACCGAGAAGTCCGCACCCGTCGCAAAGCCTGACTCGTCCGAGGCCACCCACGCCACCATCGACGCGATGTCGTCCGGCGTGCCCAGGCGCTTGACCGGGATGCCGGCAATGATCTTGTCGAGCACGTCTTGCCGGATCGCCTTGACCATGTCGGTCGCGATGTAACCCGGGCTCACGGTGTTGACCGTCACGCCCTTGTTGGCCACCTCTTGCGCCAGCGCCATCGTGAAACCGTGCATGCCGGCCTTGGCGGCCGAATAGTTGGTCTGGCCGAACTGGCCCTTCTCGCCGTTGACCGAAGAGATGTTGATGACCCGGCCCCAGCCGCGGTCGACCATGTCGTCGATGACCTGCTTGGTCACGTTGAACAGG
>JANYFX010000554.1 GCA_025359585.1 Rhizobacter sp.
GCGTGACCTGCAGCTCTACGCCGGGTGGCTCGCGACTCGCGGCGAGAAAACCCTCGACGACACCCGGGAAAGCGACCTGCTCGAATACCGCGTGGCGCGCCACGAAGGCAGCAAGGCGACCAGCAGCAACCGGCGGTTGACCGTCTTCAAGCGCTACTTTCGCTGGGCGCTGCGCGAACACCTGCTGACGAGCGACCCCACGCTGAAGCTGCTCACGGCGCGCCAGCCGCTGCGCGTGCCGAAGACACTCAGCGAAGCGCAGGTCGAAGCCCTGCTCGGCGCACCGAACGTGGAAACACCACTCGGCCTGCGCGACCGCACGATGCTCGAGCTGATGTACGCGAGCGGCCTGCGCGTGAGCGAGCTCGTCACGCTCAAGAGCGTGCACCTGAGCCTGAGCGAAGGCGCGTTGCGTGTGACCGGAAAGGGCGCGAAGGAGCGGCTCGTGCCCTTCGGCGAAGAAGCGCACGAGTGGCTGCGGCGTTACCTCGCCGATGGCCGCGCAGAAATTCTCAAGAACCAGACGAGCGACGCGCTTTTCGTCACCGCGCGCGGCGGGCCGATGACACGCCAGATGTTCTGGAAGCTGATCAAGGCGCACGCCTTGCGCGGCGGTGTGCAGGTGCCGCTTTCGCCGCACACGCTGCGCCATGCTTTCGCGACCCATCTGCTGAACCACGGCGCCGACTTGCGCGCGGTGCAGATGCTGCTCGGCCACGCCGACATCTCGACGACCACGATCTACACCCACGTGGCGCGCGAAAGACTCAAGCTGCTGCACGCAGCGCACCACCCGCGCGGGTGAGATCGGGCGAAGCGGATCAAGCCTGCGCGCGCCGGCGCAGCCCGAGCCAGACCACCGTGGCCACGACGATCAGGCCGCCCAGCACCTGAACCGCGGCGATCGACTGGCCCAGCACCGCCCACGCGAGCACGAGCGCGAAGATCGGTTCGACGTTCATGATGGCCGAGTTGCCGACCACGCCGAGCCGCGGCAGCACGGTGAACATGATCGTGAACGCGGTGCCGTACAGCAAGGTCAGCGCGCCCAGGCCGGCCCAGCCGGCTGCCGCGTTCGGCAAGTGCAACCCGCCCTGCAGGCCGGATGCGGCGAGCGCGAGCACGGCCACGAGCGCCATCGTGGTGGCAGTGCGCACGCGGCCGTCGACGCCGCCCGCTTCGTGCTGGGTCAATACCAGCGCCAGGCCGAAGGTGGCCGCTGCGGCGAGCGCGAAGGCCACACCGGTGCCGATCTGCCGCCACTGCCCGGCTGCGCCCAGCCCCGAGGCTGCGCCCAGCACGTCGAGTGCGAGCGCCAGACCCAGCAGCATCGCCGGCATCGCCATCAGCACACGCCGCTCGGCGCGGTGGCCGTAGACCACGCGCGCCCACAGCGCCGTCCACAGCGGGTAGGTGTTGAACGCGAGCAGCGCCAGCGCCACCGGCAGCCGCGCGACCGCAGAGTACAGGCACAGGCTCTGCACGGCGATCAGCACGCCGATGCCGGGCAGCGCCCAGCGGTGGCGGCGTTGCAGATTCAGCGGCACACGCTGGTGCAGCAGAAGCAGGCCCACCACGACCGCCGTGACGGTGCTGCGAAAGGCGACTGCCGTGACCACGTCGACGCCGTGTTCGAACGCCACGCGTGCCGCCACGTGGTTCGCGCCCATCATGAAGGCGATCAGCAGCAGCGTGGCGAACGCGGTGGTCGAGAGCGTGCCGGCATGGGCCGCGCGTTGATTCATGCGGCGGCCGGCCGGGGTGCCGTGAGGCTCTGCCAGACCGCGACCACGACCATCACCAGACTCGCCAGGCCGCCCACCATCAAGCGGTCGGTGAGAAAGGCGGCCGGGAACAAGGCCACGAGCAGCAGCGCACCCGCGATGTGCGAGGGCGGCACCCGGCCGTACACCACCTTCTTGTAGGCCGCGTTGCCCAGCAGGTAGAGCAGCGGCCCGCCGACCAGCGCGCAGGCCGTGGCCAGGTCGACGTGGTGCGCGGGGTGGTGGACCACGAGTTCGTCGGCCACGGCGCAGACGATGATGCCCGCGATCAGCGTGACGTGGATGTAGTGAAAGTACGCGCCGATGCGGCCCGGGTCGTCGGAGTTGACGATCGCTGCGGTGCCGTGTTTGCTGGCGGTGTCGAAGTAGATCCACCACATCGCCAGGCTGCCGGCGAAAGCGACGAAGAG
>JANYFX010000578.1 GCA_025359585.1 Rhizobacter sp.
AGGCGGGGCAGGGGGGCGGGGGGCTGGCTCAGCCTGTGTCGATCACCGTGCTCGTCGCGCTCCTCGTGTGTCTCATCCCGACCACCATCGGCGGCCTCCTCTCCGCGATCGGCATCGCAGGCATGGACCGCATGATCCAGGCGAACGTCATCGCGACGTCCGGGCGCGCGGTCGAGGCCGCGGGCGACGTCGACATCCTGCTGCTCGACAAGACCGGCACCATCACGCTCGGCAACCGGCAGGCGACCAAGTTCCACCCGGCGCCCGGGGTCACCGAGCGCGATCTCGCCGACGCCGCCCAGCTCTCGTCGCTCCCCGACGAGACGCCCGAGGGGCGCAGCATCGTGGTGCTCGCGAAGGAGCTCTTCGAGATCCGCGAGCGGAGCATCCGCGATCTCGGCGCCGTCTTCGTGCCCTTCACCGCGCAGACGCGCATGAGCGGCGTGAACTGGCAAGGCCGGCAGATCCGCAAGGGCGCGGCCGACGCGATCCAGCGCTGGCTGGCGGCGCACGGCACGAACTTCCCCGCGGAAGTGACCCGCGCCGTCGAAGACACGGCGCGGCGTGGCAGCACGCCGCTGGTGGTGGCCGAGATCAATGGCGACCGCGCCACCGTGTTCGGCGTCGTCGAGCTGAAAGACATCGTCAAGGGCGGCATCAAGGAGCGCTTCGGCGAGCTGCGCCGCATGGGCATCAAGACAGTGATGATCACCGGCGACAACAAGCTCACCGCCGCCGCGATCGGCGCCGAAGCCGGTGTCGACGACGTGCTCGCCGAAGCCACCCCCGAAGCCAAGCTCGCATTGATCCGCAAGTACCAGGCCGAGGGTTACATGGTCGCGATGACCGGCGACGGCACCAACGATGCACCGGCGCTGGCCCAGGCCGACGTGGCGGTCGCGATGAACAGCGGCACGCAGGCGGCCAAGGAGGCCGGCAACATGGTCGACCTCGACAGCAACCCGACCAAGCTGATCGAGGTGGTCGAGATCGGCAAGCAGATGCTGATGACCCGCGGCTCGCTGACCACGTTCTCGATCGCCAACGACGTGGCCAAGTACTTCGCGATCATCCCGGCCGCGTTCGCCACCACCTACCCGCAGTTGAATGCGCTGAACGTGATGGGCCTGGCCTCGCCTTCGTCGGCGATTCTCGCGGCCGTCATCTTCAACGCGCTGGTGATCGTGGTGCTGATCCCGCTCGCCTTGCGCGGCGTGGCTTACCGCGCGCTCGGTGCTGCCGCGCTGCTGCGCCGCAATGCGCTGATCTACGGGCTGGGCGGGCTGATCGTGCCGTTCATCGGCATCAAGATCATCGACCTGCTGCTTGTCGTGCTGCACCTGACTTGAGGAGATTGAAGATGAACCCCGTGATGCAAACCCTGCGCCCTGCGCTCTCTGTTTTCGCATTGCTGACCGCGCTGACTGGCGTCGCCTACCCGCTGCTCGTGACCGGCGTCGCGCAGGCCGCGTTCCCGCATGCGGCCAACGGCTCCGTGCTCAGCGTCGAAGGCAAGGCGGTCGGCTCGGCGCTGATCGGTCAGTCGTTCAGCGCACCGAAGTACTTCTGGGGTCGGCCATCGGCGACCTCGCCGATGCCGAACAACGGCGTGGCCTCGGGAGGCTCGAACCTCGGGGCCAATAACCCCGCGCTGCTCGATGCGGTGAAAGATCGCGTGGCCACCTTACGCAGCGCCGACCCCGGCAACACGCAGCCCGTGCCGGTCGATCTGGTCACCGCCTCGGGCAGCGGCCTCGACCCCGAGATCAGCCTGGCCGCTGCGCTGTACCAGGCGCCACGGGTGGCACGCGCGCGTGGCATCGATGAAACAACGGTTCGCGCCTTGATCGAGAAGCAGGCACAACGCCCGTGGCTCGGCGTGATCGGCGAACCGCGTATCAACGTGCTGCAACTCAACCTCGCCCTCGATGGCAAGACGGTCGACGCCAGCCGATAGACTGAGCGCATGACCGACGAGCGTCCCGACCCAGACGAGTTGCTCGCACGCACCCAAGCGGCCGAGCAGCGCGCCGCGCGTGGCAAGCTGAAGATCTTCTTCGGCGCATCGGCCGGCGTGGGCAAGACCTACGCGATGCTCAAGGCCGCGCAGCGCCTGCGCGAGCAGCACGCCGACGTGGTCGTCGGCATCGTCGAGACGCACGGCCGCAGCGAGACGGCAGATCAGTTGCTCGGGCTGGAACAGCTGCCTCTGCGCAAGGTTTCCGTCAAAGGCCGCGAGCTGACCGAGTTCGACCTCGACGCCGCGCTCGCGCGCCGCCCGGCCGTGCTGCTGGTGGACGAGCTCGCCCACAGCAACGCGGCAGGCTCGCGCCACCCGAAGCGCTGGCAGGACATCGACGAGTTGCTCGCCGCCGGCATCGACGTGATCAGCACGGTCAACGTGCAGCACATCGAAAGCCTGAACGACGTGGTCGGCGGCATCACCGGCATCCGCGTCTGGGAGACGGTGCCCGACCATGTGTTCGACGAAGCCGAAGAAGTCGTGCTCGTCGACCTGCCGACCGACGACCTGCTGCGCCGCCTGAAGGAAGGCAAGGTCTACCTGCCCGAGCAGGCCGAGCGCGCGGTGCAGAACTTCTTCCGCAAGGGCAACCTGATGGCCTTGCGCGAGCTCGCGCTGCGCCGTACGGCCGACCGCGTGGACGACGAAGTGCGCAGCTACCGCCGCGAGCAGGGTGGCGCCGACAAGCGCCCTGCCGGCAACGACGCCGATGCCCTGCTCGTTTGCGTGGGGCCCGAGCCCGGCGCCGAGAAAATGGTGCGCACCGCCAGCCGCCGGGCGGCACGCAGCGATGCCCCCTGGCACGCCGTGTACGTGGAAACGCACGCGCTGCAAGCCTTGCCCGAAGCCCAGCGCCGCGGCATTCTGCGCACCCTCAAGCTCGCGGAATCGCTGGGCGCCACGACCGCCACGCTGAGCGGGCAAAGCGCGGCGCCCGCGGCGGTGGCCTACGCACGCGA
>JANYFX010000610.1 GCA_025359585.1 Rhizobacter sp.
TGCCAACAAGCAAAAGTTCATAGAGCATGCGCGCCACTTCGACTCGATGTTCATCGAGCTGGGCGCAACCCGTGTAATCGAGGGTTGGGGCGACGACGTGCCTGACGGCAAGGTCACCAACTTTCGCCGCGCAGTCCAGGCCACGGCCGAGGAAACGGTGGCCTTTTCCTGGGTCAAATGGCCGGACAAGGCCACGCGCGACGCCGGCATGAAGAAGATGATGGAAGACCCGCGCGTGGACCCCTCCACACCCGGCAACCCGCCCATGCCCTTCGACGGCAAACGCATGATCTTCGGCGGCTTCGAACCGGTGGTCGAAGTGAAGGCTTGAGCGGCAGGGACAGCGTGGCCTCGGCCACGCATCACGGCGGGTAACTGGCGCAAACTGCGCGAGCAGGCGGCGCAGGGGCGTCGCGCAGGGCGCCCGCTCCGGGCACCGGCAAAACGCCGCGCGCTTTCCCCAATGTGGTCGCCGTATGTTGGCTCTCGGCCAGAAGCGGGGGCCCTTGATCGTCCGGTTCAGGCGAGTGCAGAGCGATCGAGGCTGGCACGCGGGTCTTGAAAGTCAAACCGCCCCTTGGGTAGGGGCGGTTGGGCTCACGGCGAACAAATTGTCAAAAGCCGAAGGCAAACACTTTCTTCGGGCCGAAGCCATTGAAGGTGCCGCTGCCCCAGTAAACCATGCCGTCGGCTATCGACGGACCAGCGTTACACGGGCCGCCACTGTTGAAGGACCATAGCGGCGTTCCGGTCTTGGCGTCCAGCGCGTACATCGTGCCCGCGCCTGCAGCCAGGTTGCAGCCGAAAACAACACCGTTGGCGCCGCTCACGGCCGCTTCGGCGCGACTGCCCTGCGGGTCTTTGGTGGTCCACAGCACGTCGCCCTTGTTCGCGTCCAGCGCTGCCCATCCGCCCGATGTGGTGGTCGTGCCGTCCTTGAGCGTCCAGGGCAAGGCGCCAACACCGCCGCCGTTGGTGGACGGGCCGGCATTCGAAGCGGCTACGAAGATGCTGCGGCCGTCGGTGGACGAGCCCCATTGCAGGCCACCGGTCACACCACCGGGCGCAACTTGGCGAGACCAAGCCGGCTTGCCCGTTTTGGCGTTGAAGGCCCAAAACATTCCGCTCTTCTGGCCGGCGCCGACAAGGTTGCCGCCCTCGTTGTCGCCGACGCTGGCGCCGAACAGCATGGGGCCTTGCGAGAAGTCATAGTCCGGGCCTGCGGATGCGGGGTTGCCGTTCGGGCAGTTTCCGTAGACACCCGGGAACCAGGGGCCCACCTGGAAGCCCGGCACGGTCAAGCCACAGGCAACGTTCCACACGTCGGACGGCAGGCCGCGCGCCCCCCAAGCGATGGCGCCGGAGCTCACATCCAGGGCAATGATCGAATCGAAGTGATTGTCAGGGCTCATGCACGATGCCGGCGCACCACCGGACGCGAGGCAGGCCAACACTGTCTGCGGCACCATGAAGTTGTTGCCTGTGGCCAGATAGATGAGCTTGTGCGCCTTGTCGTATGAGCCGCCGCCGCCCCACACAGAGCCGCCGTAGTAGCCCTGTGGCACGGTGTAGGTTTTCCACTTGATTGCACCGGTGGCAGGGTCGAGCGCAACCACGCTGCCGCGGAACTGCCATTGCCAGTAAACCGGTGGAACAAAGGCGGCCACCAGTTCTTCGTTGGAGGCCACGCCCACGATCACGCTGCCATTGGCCAAGATGGGCGAATGCGTCACCATGGACAGCGGCGTTGCATCGACCTGCGTGGACCACATCGGAGCGCCGGTGTGCTTGTTGACGGCGAACACACGGGCGGCTTGAGGCGCCGGTTGCCCAAAGGCTTGCACGAATTTGCCGCTCTGATTCCCCAGGATCAGTGCATCGCCAGAGACGGCCGGCGCCGAGCGAGCGAAGTCCAGTGCGATTCCCGTGTAGTTCGAGATTGGGTTCTTCCAGACAATGGCGCCTGTCGCTTTGTTCACCTTGTAAAGAAAGCCGGCGGAGTCGGGGAAGTAGAGAAAGTCGCCGTCGATGGTCGGGTTGGCGGTGACGTCACCATCGGTATTGAGCGACCAGCGCAAGTTCAGGCTGCCAACCGTCGCTGGGCTGATGCGTGTCTCGTCTGATTGGTAGCGCGAGTTCCTGTCGTCGCGGCCGCTGACTTTCCAGTCGGCGGCGAACACGTTGCTGCTGAGCAGCAAGGTCGCGGCCATAAGGCCAAGGATGGATAAGCTCTTTTTGTGTGACATCGCTTCCTCCGGGTATTTAAAACACGATTGAGCACGACGCAAGCCGACTCTCCTGGTTGGCCAACTCAGCCTTCACAGCCTCGACGGCCGTTCAGCTTAGGCCACTCACCATGACGACGCTGCGGGGTTAACCCGCCTCCCGGTTTTGTGGAGATATGAGGTCGCGTCATTCCAGGGCGTCACGCGGAATATGGCAGCAGCGCATCGGATTGGGAGACAAGCAGCCATGCGCCGCGCAGCGGTCGACCGACCATCGGCTTCGCGTTCAAGGCGGCTCAGATCAAATGCCATGGCGGACCTGGTGTGCGACTTCGAGGTCGCAGGTCAGCGTTGGCATGGTCGCTCTGGTTGCCAGTTAGGTGTTGGTGGATACCGGCAGTCGGCTAGGAGCGACCACTCGGCGTGGCGCCACAAAGCGGCCACCCGGTGCCAAGTGCTGCGCCTGATCGGGAGCGGCCAAAGGCGCGTGGGATGGGTCGACTTGCAAGGCCCTCACGCCTCGACCCCTCGCTGGACGGTCGACACGTCGTTGAGATGCAGCCGTCCGATCGACAGTCCCTGCTCGATTCGCTACAACTTGCGCGTGCCGAAGCGTGGCGCCTTGGACCGATTCGCCTGAAGATTCAGAACGTTTGAGGCCCTGTTTCAGACTGTTGAAGGACTGAAACGGGGTGCCCGCCGCACAGTCACTCCATCGCAACGCACACCGCGCTGCACGCCGAAGGAGAGACCTGATGAACACCCTGAACCGCACCGCCCGCCTGATCGTCGCCGCCGCTGCCCTGGCCGTGACCACCACCTTGTTCGCCAGCGTCGTGTCGCTCTCCGAACCGCAGCGCAGCACGCTGATCGCCAAGCAGTTTGCCGAGCGCACGCTGGCGGTGGCCAGCGCCACGGTGCGTGTTGCCGATGCACGCTGAAGCGTCTGGCGCGAAGCGGCCACTGGGGCCGAAGCGCACGGGATAGTCGAGGCTCACGCGGCGTCCTGCGTGGCGAACGCGATAGCTTCAATCTGCTCGTCGCGCAGCAGCGCGCCTTCGGCGTGCAGGCGGTCGAATTCGGCGTCGCCGAGCGCTGTTCGGGCCAGCGTGCAAGCGCGGCTGTGGGCGTTGGCTTCGTTGGTCTGTCGTGTTTCCCCTCGCGCGGCGTAGCCCGCGTCGGCGTATCCGGCCAATCGCGCTGCGGCGCGGGGGCGTTTCTCCTGCGATGCCAGCAGGGCCAGGTAGACGGCCCAGTCCGGCTGATGGTCAAACAGCCGGCTCTGCGGCCAGCCGGTCTGCGCGACGCTGCGGGCGCGCGGCGCGGCGCTCAGCGCCAGCAGTGCAGCGGTCAGGTTGAGTCGTGTAAGGGCCAGTGCCTGCTCGTTGCGCGCGCCCTGGAGTTCGACCAGCAACGCCTCACCGTTGGCTGCGGCGGCCTGGGCGTCGCCAGCGGCCAATTCCTCATCGATCAGATTTGCGCGTGCATGGTGCCCTGTCCCCCCGGCTGCGAGGTCGAGCGTGAGAACAGTTCGGTATAGCAGCAGTGACTCCGGCGATTTGCCGGAAGGAATCGTTATTGCTTCAGCTTGTGCGCGAAAAAATAGTCGCTGCGCCGGCCAGCGCGCGTCCTCGAGGGCTCTGGCTTTGTCCAATGCGGATCGGCCTTCGAGCAACGTGCTCGCCGAGCGCCCTGCAGCAGCGAGCCGGCACCACGCCAGGTAGAACAAGAAGTGGTCACGCAGCGGCATTGACGACCTTTTAAGCACCTCGACTGCCTTGCGGGCCATCGCGAGGCATACGGATGGGGAATTGGACAGAGAGCTGGAGCTTTCAATCCAGACGCGCGCCTGCAGCGGCGGCGGTACGCTGTCATCAATCAATCCGGTGCACAGTGCGACGAGTTCCAGACGCTTCGCAATCGGCACGTTTCGCACAGCCATCAACAACATCGCACCGAGCTGCAGCGCGGTCACGCAGTTACCGGCAGCCACAGCCGCCCCGAACGCCGTGCGGGCGTTGTCGGCGTCCCCCGAGAAGCGGCGACTCCCCGCTTCCAAGCCAACCTCTCCGCTGTACCGACGGTGCCAGGCCGCCTCGCAGAACGCCGCCATCGCCAGCATGTGACGCTCGCGCAGCAGCACCTCCTCGCCTGCGGCCTGGAGCCGTTCCAGCGCATACGCCCGCGGCGAGTCGAGCAATCGGTAGCGCGGCTCGCCGTCGTCGACCGCCAGCACGGTGACCAGCGAGCGGTCCACCAGCAGCGCCAGCGCATCGAGCACCGCCCACTCGTCGAGCGCGTGTTCTGCGGCTTCGGTTGCCTCGGGTGGATCGGCCACCACCTGCTGGATCAGCGCCAGCGAGGCGCTGCCGACGAACACCGCCAGGCGCCGGAACACCGCGCGCTCGCGCTCGTCGAGAAAGCCGTGGCTCCATTCCATCGCCGCGCGCAGCGTCTGCTGCCTTGCCGGTGCCGTGCGGTTGCGGCTGCTTGTCAGCAGCTTGAGCCGGTCTTTCATCGAGGCGGCCAGCCGCTGCACGCCGAGCATCGGCGCTCGGGCCGCGGCCAGTTCGATCGCGAGCGCCAGCCCGTCGAGTGCGCGGCACAGCTTGATCACCGCAGGCGCATTGGCGTCTGTCAGCGCGAAGCGTGCATCCGCCAGCCGGGCCCGTTCGGCAAACAGGG
>JANYFX010000612.1 GCA_025359585.1 Rhizobacter sp.
GATGCCGCCGCCGACCACGAGCACATCGAACGCGTCGGGCGACGACGCGCGGTGTGCAGGGGCTGGCAAGCCTTGCGGCTCGCCGGACGGGCGGATCGGGGTCAACGTGTCTCCTCGGCTGTAACTAAACGAACGCTGACAGGTTCGTTTGAGTTCGTTTTATGTTTTTCTGCGTTCCATTTTTATCTTAACAATTCACGAAGCGCAAGCGAGTTAACCGCGATGGCACACCGAAAGGCCTTCGATACGCTGGCCCTCCATGACCCCGAACCCCCGCCAGGCCCTGTTGCTCGACGAAGTGCGCGCGCGCGGTTCGATGTCGGTCGAGGCGCTCGCCGATCGGCTCATGGTCACGCTGCAGACTGTGCGGCGCGACGTCAAACTGCTCGCCGATGCCAACCTGCTCGCGCGCTTTCACGGCGGCGTGCGCGTACCGAGCTCGACCACCGAGAACATCGAATACCTGCAGCGCCAGCTGCTCAACGAAGGCGCGAAGCAGCGCATCGCGCGAACGGTGGCGGCGGCCGTGCCGGCGGGCTGCTCGCTGATCATCAACATCGGCACCACCACCGAAGCGATCGCGCGCGAGCTGCTGCACCACAAGGGCTTGCGCGTGATCACCAACAACCTGAACGTGGCGGCGATCCTGTCCGACAACCCCGACTGCGAAGTGATCGTGGCCGGTGGCATCGTGCGTGCGCGCGACCGCGGCATCGTGGGCGAGGTGACGGTCGACTTCATCAAGCAGTTCAAGGTCGACATCGGATTGATCGGCATCTCGGGCATCGAGGCCGACGGCACGCTGCGCGACTTCGACTACCGCGAGGTGAAGGTGGCGCGCGCCATCATCGAACACTCGCGCGAGGTCTGGGTCGCGGCCGACCACAGCAAGTTCAACCGGCCGGCGATGGTGGAGCTGGCGCCGTTCGACCAGATCGATATGCTGTTCACCGACGCCGCGCCGCCGGCGCCGTTCCCGCACCTGCTGCGCGAAGCCGGCGTGAACTGCGTGACCTGCGGGTCGGAGGAGAACGCATGAATCAGAAGAGCCACATCCTCGCGCTCGACCAGGGCACGTCGAGTTCGCGCAGCATCGTGTTCGACGCGCAAGGGCACATCGTCGCGATGGCACAGCGCGAATTCCGCCAGATCTACCCGCAGCCGGGCTGGGTCGAGCACGACCCGATGGAGTTGTGGGGCACGCAGCTTGCCACCGCGCACGAGGCGCTCGCGAAAGCCGGCTTGAAAGCCACTGACGTGGCGGCAATCGGCATCACCAACCAGCGTGAAACCACGGTCGTGTGGAACCGCAAAACGGGCGCGCCGATCTACAACGCCATCGTCTGGCAGGACCGCCGCGCCGAGCCCACGTGTGCCGCGTTGCGCGAGCGTGGCCTGGAGCCCACGTTCCGCGCGAAGACCGGTCTGATCCTCGACGCCTATTTCTCCGGCACCAAGCTGAAGTGGATCCTCGACACCGTGCCCGGCGCGCGCGCTGCAGCGCAACGCGGCGAGCTCGCCTTCGGCACCGTCGATTCCTGGCTGATGTGGCAGCTGACCGGCGGCGAAGTGCATGCCACCGACGTGAGCAACGCCTCGCGCACGCTGCTGCTGAACGTGCGCACGAACGAATGGGACGACGAGTTGCTCGGGCTGCTCGACATTCCGCGCAACGTGCTGCCCGTCGTGCACCCGTCGAGTCATCATTTCGGCGCCACGCGTGCCGACATCTTCGCCAGCGCCATCCCGATCGGCGGTGTGGCCGGTGACCAGCAGAGTGCGCTGTTCGGCCAGGCCTGTTTCAAGGCCGGCCTCGCGAAGAACACCTACGGTACCGGCTGCTTCATGCTGATGCACACCGGCGCGCAGTTCCAAACTTCGGGCAACGGCCTGATCACGACGAGCGCGGCGCAGGCGACGAGCACGCCCGAGTTCGCGCTCGAAGGCAGCGTCTTCATCGGCGGCGCGGTGGTGCAGTGGCTGCGCGACGGCTTGCGCGCCATCCAAGGCAGCGGCGAAGTGCAACAACTCGCCGAAAGCGTTCCCGACAGCGGCGGCGTGATGTTCGTGCCGGCCTTCACCGGCCTCGGCGCGCCGTATTGGAAAGCCGACGCGCGCGGCGCGATCGTCGGCCTCACGCGTGGCAGCACGGTCGCGCACATCGCACGCGCGGCCCTCGAGAGCATCGCGTTCCAGAGCGCGGCCTTGCTGCAGGCGATGAGCCGCGATGCGGTGGCGGCCGGCGCCGCGCCGGTGGCCGAGCTGCGCGTCGACGGCGGCGCGTGTGTCAACGATCTGCTGATGCAGTTCCAAGCCGATCTGCTCGGCATTCCGGTCGTGCGGCCGAAGGTGATCGAGACCACGGCGCTCGGCGCTGCCTACCTTGCGGGCTTGTCTTGCGGCTTGTTCAAAGGCCTCGACGAACTGAGCGCGCAGTGGCAGGTGCAACGCGCCTTCCACCCGACGATGTCGCGCGAGCGCGCCGCCGAGTTGATGCAGAACTGGGAACGCGCGGTGCGCCAGACCGTGACGTCCTGAAGCCAACCTGTACAGGCTGCTGACACCACGTTGTCAGCAGCCTGGCAGCACCATGAGATCCTGTTCATCACCACCAGGAGTACTTCATGGAACACACGACACATCACGCCATCAACTGGTTCGAGATCCCGGTCCGCAACCTCGACCGCGCACCGGCCGCCGACGGCACGCTGGTCTACCTCAACGCCAAGCCCTCGCTCGACGCGGTGCTGGCGCGGGTCGAAGCGGCCGGCGGCCGCATCACCACGCCGAAGGTGCAGTTGCCGGGAGACACGGGCTGCTTCGCCCACATCACCGACACCGAAGGCAACCGCGTCGGCTTGCACGCGCCGGCCTGATCATGGGCACCGAGGTGTCGAACTGGATCGCGGTGGCCAGTGCCGAGCACGTGGCCCTCGGCCGCGTGCAGGGCATCATGCAGGTGGGGCACGGCAAGGGTGCACCGCTGAAGCGGCTGCATGCGGGTGACCGTGTCGCTTACTACTCGCCGGTGCGCAGCTTCGGTACGAAGGACGTCTGCCAGGCCTTCACCGCCGTGGGTGTGGTGCGCGACGAGCGTGTGTACCAGGGCGACATGGGTGGCGGTTTCCATCCTTTCCGCAAAGATGTGGACTGGTTGCCGTCGCACGATGCGGCGATCCGCCCGCTGCTCGAAGCGCTCTCGTTCACGCAGGGCAAAACAAACTGGGGCTATGCGTTCCGCTTCGGTCTGCTCAAGGTCACCGACGCCGACATGGATGTCATCATTCACGCGATGAACGCCAAGGTCCCGCTGCATGCGCCGCGCTGAGCGCCTGTTCCAGATCGTCCAGCTGATCCGCGGCCGGCGGCTGAGCACGGCCGCGTTTCTGGCCGAGCGGCTCGAGGTCTCCGAGCGCACCGTGTACCGCGACGTGGCCGAGCTGATGGCACAAGGCGTGCCGATCGAAGGCGAGGCCGGCGTCGGCTACCGCATGCAAGCGGGTTTCGACCTGCCACCCCTCATGTTCACCAAAGACGAAGCCCAGGCGCTGGTCGCCTCCGTGCGCATCGCGCAAGCCCGGCTCGACGTGGCGCTCGGCCGCCATGCCGAAACGGCGCTGTCGAAGATCCTGTCGGTGCTGCCGGCGGCGTCGCGCGCCGCCGCCGAAAGCCTCGCGGTCTATGCGCCGCCGGTCGGCCCCGACGCCGCCACCCGCGCGCGGCTCGAAACCTTGCGCGTGGCCGCCGAGGCACACCACAAACTGCGGCTGACCTACACCGACCTCAAAGGCCAGCGCAGCGAACGTGTGCTGCGGCCGCTGTGTTGCCTGTACTGGGGCTCGGTGTGGACGCTGGCTGCCTGGTGCGAAACACGCGACGCGTTCCGCGTTTTCGCGTCGATCTGATCAGTGACTTGCAGGTGCTCGAAGAACGTTTCCGCGACGAGCCCGGCCAGACGCTGGCCGACCTGTTCCGCCAGGTCGAATCGAAGATGAGCGAGCGCGACAGCAGCACCGACGCCTGAAGCGCGCTCCGGGCAGCGCGCGGCGGGTGCGTCAGGCCGCCTTGGGAATCTGCCCGACCCAGCTGCGTTCCATCTCTTCGAAGATTTCGTGGTCGACTTCGCTCACATCGCTCGGCTGGGCCGAGTCGAGCCCGGCGAAGACGCTGATCTTCGACGCCGGGCCTTCGACCGGGTCTTGCGATTCGCGCTCGGCTTCGACCGGCTTGTTCTTCACCAGCACCGCCAGGCGCGAGCGCAGCTCGGCCAGACCGACCGGCGACCAGTCGCGCACGAGACGCTCGAGTTCGACGAGGGCACGCGCCAGCACTTTCTGCGGCAGCTTGTCGACACCGTCGAAGCCACTGCGCTGCATCGTGCGCTCGACCAACGCCAGCGCACGCACCAGATCGCGCGCGGCCGGGTGTTGCTCCAGCATGAAGAAGAGGTCGGCGCGCATGCGGCGCACGTGTTTGCGTTCGGTGGCCCGCGCCTGCTCGATCAAGGTGCTGCGTGCCACGCCCAGACTGATCTCGCCGTTCTGCAAACTCAGCGGTCGTTTGAAGAACGTGCTGACCGAGTGGAGCGAGCTTCCGATCTGCGACTTCAGGTCTTGCTTCATGGCGATCACCAGTAACTGATTGATGCGAATTGTTGCTGTCGCTGTTGTACTTGCCTACCTGCACCCACGGGAGTGAATATTCCGCACGCCCGGGCAGAAACCGGAATCGGGGCCGAAGAGGCCACGCCGTGCGTGCCAAAACTAACGCCCACCTGTAACAGCTTTGGCGCGCGAGAATGCGGCTCCCCGCACTTTACGAACCGCCATGCTGCAGCTTCACTACCACCCCAGCAACGCCAGCATGGCGCCACACCTTTTGCTCGAAGAACTCGGCGTTGCATTCGAGCTCAAGCTCGTCGACCGTGCGCAGCTGGCGCACAAGTCGGCCGAGTATCTGAAGCTCAACCCGAACGGGCTGATTCCGGTGCTGATGGATGGCGACCTCGTGCTCTACGAAACCGCAGCCATCTGTTTGCACCTGCTCGACACCCACCCCCAAGCCGCGCTGGCCCCTGCGATCGGCACCCTCGCACGTGCGCATTTCTACAAGTGGCTGGTCTGGATGACCAACAGCCTGCAGGCCACGCTGATCCTGTACTTCTATCCCGAGCGCTGGGCCGACAGCGCGGAGGGCGCGGCGCAGGTGCGGGCGCATGCCGAGGCCAAGGTCGGCGCGCTGCTCGACCAGATGGAAGCCGAACTCGCGCGCCACGGTGGCGCGTATCTGCTCGGCGAGACCTTCAGCGCCGTCGATCTGTACGCGCTCATGTTGTGCCGCTGGACCCGCGGCTTCGCGCGGCCGGCGCGCAGCCTGCCGCAGCTCGGCCCGTACCTGCAGCGCCTGCTGGAACGGCCGGCGGTGCAGCGCGTTTTCGAACGCGAAGGGCTCGCGGCGCCGCGGGTCTGACGCGCGGCCCTGGCGGCGCTAAAGGCTGCCGCTGGTGCGCAGCTTTTCGAGCCGCAGTGCGATGTGCTGTTGCAGCTCGCTGGCGCGCCGGCGCATCGCTTCGGCCTCGGGCGCATCGGGCGCAGCGTTGATGCACTCGCGCAATGCCGCGGCCTGCTTCATCAGCTCGACTTCGGGCGGCACGAAGCCGGCGTCTTTCAGTGCCTTGAAGGCCATGCGCAACTCTTCGGGCGTCTGCGCGTAGCCGTCGTTCAGATCGAGCGGCTTGCCCCAGCTCTTCGCCGATTGCAATTCGCCGTTCGCCTGCGATTCGCGCAGGCTTTGCGCAATCTGTTCGTCGATGGTGGGCATGGGCGAGCCTCCTTGAACGATGAATCGATTTCAGGCGCCGAGCCGCGACGCCCAATGTTCGGTGAGCGGCGTGTTCGGCTTCGCCAGGCGGCGTTCGTTCAGCAGGGCGCGGCCGGCAGCCTTGTGGCTGGAACGTGCTGCCGCCGCGAGCAAGGTCTGGTCGATCAGGTCACGTTGCGCGTGGCTGCCGCCGAAGTGGTGGGCCAGGCTGCGCAGCGGGTAGAGCACAGCGCAGGCTTGGTCGGCATCACCGCGTGCATGCGCCATCAGGCCCTGCATCAGCGGCACGCCGACTTCGCGCGCCATGCCGGCGTTGTCGGCCTTCGCTTGCGCGCTGCTCGCGGCGAGCAGCGTTTGCGCGCGGGCCATGTCGCCGCTGCCGAGCAGGGCCAGCAGCGCGTGCACGTCGTTGAAGGCGTAGTGACCGGCGTGCGCGACGGGGTCGGCCCAGTCGGTGGCCAATGCCTGCCAGCGTGAGCCGACATCGACGCCGAGCAAGTTCAGCCGCCACAGCAGCGCCGCGCCGTCGAGCCACTGCAGGTTGACGACCGACGCGCTGCCGGAGATGCGGGCGTCGAACAAGGCCAGCGCGGCGCTCGTGTCCAGCGTTTCGAGCCGGAACAGCGCGAGGTGCCACCACAGGTGAACGGCCAGGCCGTTGTCGGTCCAGCCAGCGCTGCCACTTTCGAGCCAGCGAACACCTTCCTCATGGCGGCCCTGCATCTCCATCACGTGCGCGACGGCGTGGATCGCCCACGGCCCGCGCGGGTCACGCGTCAGGGCTTCGCGGCCCGCCGCTTCGGCCTGCGAGTACAGGTTGCATTCTTCGAGGCCGAAGGCGTGCATGCCTTGCACATAGGGCTGCAGCGGGTCGCCGCTTGGCCACTCGGGCAACACGCGGGCGACCCGTGCGCGCAGGTTGCGCGCGTCGCCGCGGTAGAAGTCGAACAGGTGCGCGGCGGTCAACGCGAGCAGGTCGCGTGGGTGGTCCAGCAGCAGCGCGTCCCAGCGGGCGCAGGCTTCGCGCCAGCGGCCGTCCAGCGCGGCCTGCGCGGCGGCGAAGTGGCCTTGTTCGTGGACCGGTGCGCCGCCCATCAGGGGGTCGGCTTCGGCGAGCAACTCGCGCGCTTGCGGCAGCATGTTCGGCTCGGTCAGCGTGAGGATGAACACCGCCTTGATCACACGCGCCAGGCCCCAGCCGGGGTCGGCGGCGATGGTTGCGTCGAAGGCGGCCATCGGGTCGCCGTAGAACGAGACGAGGTGCCACAGTGCGCGTTCGTGCTTCTCACGCGCAAGGGGCGAGGTGCTTCCCGATGGCACTCCGCGAAGATCGTTCATCAACGTCTCCTGGCCCGTGCGGTGTCAGCGCGCGGGCGGTTTCGGCCACGGCCGCTGCGCCGGCCGCATCTGCTCGAAGGCGCGCGAGACCTGCAATACGCCAAGGTCGTCGAAACGCTGACCGACGATCTGCAAGCCGATCGGCAGGCCGCTCGCGGTGTAGCCACAGTTGATGCTGGCCGCCGGCTGCTCGCTCATGTTGAAGGGCAGCGTGAACGCGATGTGTTCGAAAGGCGTGGCCGGGTCGTTGGTCGGCCCGGCCCACTCGGCGGCGTAGGCCGGCATCGGCGCGGTCGGCGAGATCAGCACGTCGAACCCACGGGTCGCGGCGACGGCGGCGTCGCGCATCGCACCCATCTGGCTGTAGCCGCGAAACACACGCTCGCCAGACAGACCGGCGCCACCGCGCGCCCACTCGGTGATGTAGGGCAAGACCTTGGCGCGGCGCGCTTCGGGCAGCGCGTTCATGTCCATCCACGAGCGGGTGCGCCAGAAGTCGTCCATGCCGTCGATCATCGCGCGGGTCATGAAAGGCTTGATCGGCGTGACGATCGCGCCCGCCGTTTCGAAGCTGCGCGCCGCCGCATCGACCGCTGCACGCACCTCGGGTTCGAC
>JANYFX010000624.1 GCA_025359585.1 Rhizobacter sp.
GGCATCGGGCAGCGCGATCGCGGCCTCGAGACTGTCCTTCACCGGCAGCAGGCTGTCGGCGAAGCCTTCGACCGCGTACTTGCGCGCTTTCGCGATCTCGTCATCGGCACGACGGCGGGTGTTCTCGGCTTCGGCTTTGGCGCGCAGGTAGGCGTCGGCCACCTCGGCGTGTTTGGCCTCGAGTTCCTGCAGCCGGAACTCGGCGTTCAGGGTGGCCGCTGCCTCCTGGGCAGGTGCCGCGGCGTCGGCCGCATCTTGGCCGGAAGGGTTGGTTTCGTTCTGGTTCATGGTCGTGCTCAGTTCTTCAGCCACCCAGATGGGGAGAGGAGCCCACAGTTTCAAGAGGGGATTGCCGCGAATCGGCCTGGGCCGGACAAAAACCTGTCGGGGTACCGCTCAGTCGGGTTCGCTCGACGCGCTCCAGCGGTTCCAGTCGGCCAACTGGCGCCGGTCGCGTTTGGTCGGTCGGCCTTGTTCAAGTGCCAGGGCGGGCTCCGAACCGGAACGGCGCTCCTGTGCCGCGTTTTCGCGCAGCGCGATGCTCTCGGGCGTCTCTTCGTAGAGCGCCTGTGCGATCACCGCAGAGCCGCGCTGCAAGCTCAGCGCCTTGACGATCAGCGTGCGCGTGACCGGCCCATGGCGCAGTTCGACCCGGTCTCCGGGACGCAGCTCGCGCGAGGCCTTGGCCGCCTGGCCATTGACCTCGACCCGCCCTTTGCCGATCTCGTCGGCAGAGAGGCCGCGGGTCTTGAAGAAGCGCGCGACCCAGAGCCATTTATCGAGCCGCACGCGTTCAGTTTTTGAAGTCGGTTCTGTCATCTAGGCGCGATTGTCGGCGAGCGGCAAACGCACCGTGGCGTCGAGCCCTGGCGGTGTGGTGCCGCCGCTGCGGTTGTCGAGCGTGATGCTGCCGCCGAGCGTCGCCACGATCTCGTTGCAGATCGCCAGCCCCAGCCCCGAACCGCGCTGCGGGCTGTCGGCACCGAGCCCGGCCGTGAAAGGCTGGAACAGGTGCTGGCGCTGCACTGCCGAGATGCCCGGGCCGCTGTCGGAGACGGTCAGCACCGCCTGCCGTTCGGTGCATTCGACCCGCAATGCGAGACGCGATTCGTCGGGGGTGAACTTGAGCGCGTTGTGCAGCAGGTTGCGTGTGAGCTCGCGCAGGGCCCACTCGTGGGCCCGCACCGGGGCGGTCTCGGCGTCGAGCGAGAAGTCGAGCCGGCGTTCGGCGATCAGCGGTGCCAGGTCGAGTGCGACCGCGCGTGTGGTCTGCGCCCAGTCGACCACGGTCGTGTCGCCTTGCTGGCGCAATTGCTCGACCTTGGCGAGCGCCAGCATCTGGTTCGCCAGCTCTGTGGCGCGCGCCACCGTGTGGCCGATCTCGGTGAGCGCCTGCGCCGGTTCCACGTCACCGCGCTGGGCCGACTGCACCTGCGTCTTCAGCACCGCCAGCGGTGTGCGCAGCTGGTGCGACGTGTCGCGCACGAAGCGCTTCTGGTGTTCGAGCAGGTGGCCCAGGCGCGCCATCACCGCGTTGGTGGCGTGCAGCAGGGGCAGCAACTCGCGCGGCGCGTCGGCGCCTGCAATGGGCCCGAGATCGTTGGCGTTGCGGGCGTTCAGGTGCGCCGACAGATCACGCACCGGCTTCGTCGCGCGCTGCACGACGATCACGACGACGAGCGCGATCACGGCCACCAACGCGGCCTGCCGCCACAGCGTGTCGATCAGGATCTGGCGTGCCAGCGTCTGCCTCAGCTCCAGCGTCTCCGCGACCTGGATCGTCGCCATGCCACGACCCTCGGGGCCGGCCACCGGCTGCAGCAGCACGGCCACGCGCACCGGCTCGCCGTGGTACGTGTCGTTGTAGAAGTCGACGAGTGCCGCGTAGGCTGCCTTGGTGGGCAGCGTGCCGCGCCAGGCCGGCAGGTCTTCGAAACCCGACACGGCCTCGCCCTTGAACCCGGTGACCTTGTAGTACATGCGGCTGCGGTTGTCGGCCTCGAAGGGTTCGAGCGCGGCGTACAGCACGTTGGCGCTGAGCGTGGTGTTGCTGCCGCTGCCACTGACTTCGAGCAGTTCGCCGATCGACTTGGCCGACGCGAGCAGCGTGCGGTCGTAGGCGATGTCGGCCGAGCGCAGCGCCTGCCGGTACAGGCTGACCGTGTTGATCGCCACGAGCGCGAGCACGGGCAGAAGGATGCCGAGCAGCAGTTGCGTGCGCATCGAAAAGCGGCGCGTTCCGGCAGAAATCCGATTCACGACTGCGGCTTCAACAGATAACCCAGGCCGCGCAGGGTGACCAGCTGCGCCCCGGTGGGCGCGAGCTTCTTGCGCAGGCGGTAAGCGACGACCTCGATCGCTTCGGCCTGGAGGTGCGCTTCTCCGGGAAACACCAGTTCGAACAATCGTTCCTTCGCGACCGCATGGCCGCGGCGGTCGAGCACGGCACGCAGCAGCGCGCTCTCGCGCGGCGGCAGGTCCAGAGGCTGGCCCTGAAAGTAGACCGCACCGCTGGTCGCGTCGGCGCGCAGCCCGCAGTATTCGGGCGCCAGCGTGTCACTGCGCGCTTCGGTGTCGGCTGCGCCGGCGCGGCGCGCCAAAGCACGCACGCGCGCTTCGAGTTCGTCGAGATCGAAAGGCTTGGGCAGGTAGTCGTCGGCGCCGGTGTTCAGGCCGAGGATGCGATCGCCAACCGTGCCGCGGGCGGTGAGGATCAAGACTGGCGCCGTCAGCCCTTCGGCACGTGCGGCGGCCAGCACTTGCAGGCCGTCCATCCCGGGTAGGCTGAGGTCGAGCACGACCACGTCGGGCCTGCTGGCCCGCCAGCGGTCAAGCGCACGCGCGCCGTCGCCGCAGGTCACGACCTGCATGCCGCGGCGCTGGAAGCTGCGTTGCAGCGTGGTCTGCATCGCGGGGTTGTCTTCGATCAACAGGAGCTTCATGGACGAGGGCATTCGCAGGCGGAGTCTCGGGCGTCCGCACAAGCGGCCCGAAGGGCGCGCCTCAGCATTTTCCCTAGGCGTTTGGACAGCCTACTGACAGCTTTTGGCGCCAGTATCGAAGTGTGCGAATTCTGCGTCGAAGGAGACATCAATGCGTCGCGATACTTTTCTGAAATCCCTGGCCGCGCTGGCCGCCGCCGGTGCGCTGCCCTCGCTGGCGTGGGCTGCAGCCAACATCAAGATGATGATCCCGGCCAACCCGGGTGGCGGCTGGGACACCACCGGCCGCGCGCTGGGCAAGGCCTTGCAGGAAGCGGGCGGGGCGGCCTCGGTGAGCTACGACAACAAGGGCGGTGCGGCCGGTGCGATTGGCCTGGCGCAGTTCGTCAACGGCAGCAAGGGCGACGCCAACGCGATGATGACCATGGGCGCCGTGATGCTCGGCGGCATCATCACCGGCAAGCCGCCGGTGTCGCTGTCGCAAGCCACGCCGCTGGCCCGCATCACGAGCGAGTACAACGTGTTCGTGCTGCCGGCCGACTCCAAGCTGAAGACCATGAAAGACGTGGTCGAGCAGATGAAGAAGGACCCCGGCAGCGTGAAGTGGGGCGGCGGCTCGCGCGGATCCACCGAGCACATCGCGGCGGCCATGATCGCGCGCGAAGTCGGCGTCGATCCTTCGAAGATCAATTACGTGGCGTTTCGGGGCGGCGGTGAAGCCACGGCCGCGATTCTGGGTGGCAACGTCACGGTGGGTGGCAGCGGCTACAGCGAGTTCGCCGAGTACATCACCACCGGCAAGATGCGTGCGGTCGCGGTCACCTCCGACACCCGCATCAAGGGTCTCGACGCACCGACGCTGAAAGAGCAGGGCATCAACGTCGTGATCGGCAACTGGCGCGGTGTGTATGGCGCTGCCGGCATCACACCCGAGCAGCGCAAGGGGCTGATCGAGATGATCGTGAAGGCCACCAAGACCAAAGCCTGGGCCGAATCGCTCGAGAAGAACGGCTGGACTCCGGCGCTGATGACTGGCGCCGACTTCGAGAAGTTCGTCGACGACGAGTTCGCTTCGCTGCGTGCGGTGATGGCCAAGTCCGGGATGATTTGAGTGCGCGCCGCGCCGGGCCGCCCCAAGAAAACGCACATCCCCTCGGGGGATCGGGCGATGTACTCGTCGAACGAGGGGCTCACATGACCATGAAATCGCCGCAGACACTGGTCGGCGCGGGCACGCTTGCCGCCGGCGCGATGTTCGTGGCTGGCGCGCTGACGATCAAGTCCGACGCCGGCTATTCGGGCGTCGGGCCGAACTTCCTGCCCTGGGTCGTCGGCGTGGCGCTGCTGGTCTGCGGCGCGTTCCTGATCTACGAGGCCCGCACCGGCGGGTATCGCGACATGGAAGAAGCCTCGGGCTCGGCCACGTCGCACTGGCCCGGCTTCATCTGGGTCTCGGCGGGCATATTGGCGAACGCCGCGCTGATCACGACGCTCGGCTTCATTCTGAGCTGCGCGCTGTGCTTCGTGCTCGCGGTGCGCGGCTTCAAGTCGGCCGAAGACCGGCTCGACTTGAGCCCGCGCGCGTGGCTGGTCGACGCCGCCATCGGCTTCGCGATCGCCGCGCCGGTCTACTGGATGTTCACGCAGTTGCTGGCGATCAACCTGCCCGGCCTGACAACAACGGGGTGGTTGTGATGGACATCTGGAACCAGCTCGTCCAGGGCTTTCTCACCGCCGGCACACCCATCAACCTGCTGTGGTGCCTGCTCGGCTGCACCATCGGCACGGCGGTCGGCGTGCTGCCGGGCATCGGCCCCGCCACGGCGGTGGCGATGCTGCTGCCGATCACGCTGAAGGTCGACCCGACGGCCTCGATGATCTTCTTCTCGGGCATCTACTACGGTGCGATGTACGGCGGCTCGACGACCTCGATCCTGCTTAACACCCCCGGTGAATCCGGCTCCATGGTCACCGCCATGGAAGGCAACAAGATGGCCAAGAATGGCCGCGCCGGTGCTGCGCTCGCGACCTCGGCGATCGGCTCGTTCGTGGCCGGCACCATCGCGACCGTGCTGGTCACTTTCTTTGCCCCCATCGTCGCGACCTATGCGATCAAGCTCGGCCCGCCCGAGTACTTTCTGCTGATGGTGCTGGCGTTCTGCACCGTGAGCGCAGTGCTGGGAAAAAGCACGCTGCGTGGCCTGACGGCCCTCTTCATCGGCCTGGCGATGGGGCTGGTCGGCATCGACCAGATCTCGGGCCAGGCACGCTACACGGCCGGGGTGCCGGAACTGCTCGATGGGCTCGAAGTGGTCTTGATCGCGGTCGGCCTGTTCGCCGTCAGCGAGGCGCTCTACAACGTCATGTACGAGGGCAAGACGGTCGAGACCGAAAACGCCATGAGCAAGGTGCACATGACGAAGGAGGAATGGAAACGATCGTGGCCGGCCTGGCTGCGCGCGACCTTCATCGGCTTTCCGTTCGGCACCATTCCGGCCGGTGGCAGCGAGATCCCCACCTTCCTGAGCTACGCGACCGAGAAGAAGATCTCCAAGCACCCGGAAGAGTTCGGAACCACCGGCGCGATCGAAGGCGTGGCCGGGCCCGAAGCAGCGAACAACGCGGCCATCACAGCCACGCTGATCCCGCTGCTAACGCTGGGCATCCCCACGTCGAACACCACGGCGATCCTTCTCGGCGCGTTCCAGAACTACGGCATCCAGCCCGGGCCGCAGCTGTTCGAGAAGAACTCGGCGCTGGTGTGGGCGCTGATCGCGTCGCTCTACATCGGCAACGTGATGCTGCTGATCCTGAACCTTCCGCTGATCGGCATGTGGGTGAAGCTGCTGAAGATCCCGAAGTCCTACCTCTACGCCGGCATCCTGATCTTCGCGACGGTGGGTGTTTACGGGATGCGCCAGTCGGCGTTCGACCTGGTGCTGCTGTACGCGATCGGCCTGCTCGGCGTGGTGATGCGGCGCTACGACTTCCCGACCGCGCCGGTCGTGGTCGGCATGATCCTCGGGCCGCTGGCTGAAGCGCAAATGCGCAACGCCTTGTCGATCGGTGAAGGCAAGTGGGGCGTGTTCCTCGAGCGGCCGGTGTCGCTGGCGCTGCTCGTCATCGTGGTCATGGTGCTGGTCTTGCCGCGCCTGCTGAAGATGCGCAAGGCGCGGGCCTGAGGATCTTGAAGAAGCGCGCGGCCCCGAGCCACTTGAAGAGCGTTCGCCAAGCCGCTCTCGCGTTGTTGACGGCGCTCGTGCTCACACCGATGTCAGGCCATGCGCAGGTGCCGGCCGGCTACCCTGCGAACTACGCCGACATCGTTGCCGGGGCCAAGAAGGAAGGCAAGTTGGTGATCTACAGCACCACCGACACGGCCGCCGCGACGCCGCTAGTCAATGACTTCAAGACGCTGTACCCCGGCATCTCGGTCGAGTACAACGACATGAATTCAACCGATCTGCACAATCGGTACCTGTCCGAAACGGCCGCAAATCGGCCATCGGCCGACATGTTGTGGAGTTCGGCGATGGACCTGCAGATGAAGCTGGCCAACGACAACTTCGCCGAGAAATACGTGTCGCCCGAGGTGGCCTCGCTACCCGAATGGGCGGTGTGGCGTGACGCGGCCTTCGGCACCACCTTCGAGCCGGCCGTGTTCGTCTACAACAAGCGCCTGGTGACGGGCAGCGACATCCCTCAGACGCACGCGGACTTTGCGAAGCTGATCACCACCCAGCGCGACAAGTACGCCGGCAACGTTACGACCTACGACATCGAGAAATCCGCGGTTGGTTTTCTGTTTGCCACCCAGGACAGCCGGACGCAAACGGGGTTCTGGGAATTCGTCAGGGCCTTCGGCGCCAACGCCGTCGAACTGGAGGCCAACACCTCGGTGATGGTGGAACGCATTGCGTCTGGGAAAACCTACCTTGGCTACAACCTGATCGGGTCGTACGCGCTGACGCGAGCCCGCCGAGACCCTTCGATCGGCGTCGTGATGCCCAAGGACTACACCTTGGTCATGTCGCGCATCGCCTTGCTGTCAAAGACCGCCCGGCACCCGAACGCCGGCAAGCTCTGGCTCGACTACCTGTTGTCCAGGCGTGGGCAGGGCGTGCTTTCCGGCCGGTCTGAACTGTTCTCGATCCGCAGCGATGTGGCAGGTGAATTCACCGCTGCCACGTTGCGGCAGACCTTGGGCACAAGCCAGAAAGCCATCGCGGTCGGCCCGGCCCTGCTCGTGTTTCTTGATCAGGCCAAACAGCAAGAGTTCCTGCGCCGCTGGCGCCGCGAAACCGGCACGGTCAAGTAGCGGTTGGTACCGGGCCGGCAGGCGCCGCGTGGACAGCCTGCAGGTGGACGCGCACGCCAAGGCCAAGGCCGGTACTCGGTGTATTCAGTTCGATCCGCGCGCGATGCGCGAGGCAGATGTCGCGCACGATGGACAGACCGAGCCCGGATCCCGCGACCACCAACCCAGGTGCGCGGTAGAAGCGATCGAAGACCCTCTCGCGCTCCGACAAGGCGATCCCCGGGCCGTCGTCCTCGATCTCCAGAACTGCGGTGCGGTCGTGAGTCACGCGCACCGTGACGGTTCCGCCGCTGTGCCCGTAGGCGATGGCGTTGTCGATCAGGTTCGCTATCAGCTCGCGAAGCAGCAGGCCATTGCCCAGGACAAACACCGGCCCGCCGGGATCGTCCAGGTTCAGATCGATCGACTTCTTTCTAGCGGCCGGCACATAGTCCAGGGCGGTGGCCCGCGCCAGTTCGCTCAGGTTGACCGCTGCGCTGCGCTGGTCCGGCAAGACGTCGGGATCCGAGCGCGCCTGCAGCAGCATTTGCGAAAGCAGGCGCGCCAGCCGGTCGATATCGGCGTGCACGTCGATCAGTGTGGCGTGCGACAGCTCGGGCTGGTTCTGGCGCAGGCTGTATTCGATCTGCGTGCGCATCTCGGACAGCGGCGTGCGCATCTGATGCGATGCGTCGGTGATCAGGCGTTGCCGGCTCGACAGCAGTCTTTCGATGCGGCCCATGTGTTGATTCAGCGCGTGGATCAGCGGGCGCACCTCCGTCTGAACCCCCAAGGGATCGATGGGGCTCAGGTCTGCCGGCGCACGCCCGGCCACGCTGGTTTGCAGCTGGCCGAGCGGCCTGAGTCCGCGGATCAAACCCAGCCAGACGAGCAACGCCGCCGCAACGATCAGGACCGCCTGTCGCGTCAACCCGTCGATCAGGATCTGATGCGACAGCGCATAGCGCGCCTCACCGGTTTCGGCGACGATGATGACCACCGGCGCGGTCGGGCCGGTGCCGTAGATCTGCTTGTTCAGGGCCACGAGGTGGATGGTCTCCTCGCGATACCGCGCCGAGTAGATGACCGACTCATCGGCGGGCGAAGGCAGCTCCTTCGGCAAGGGCAGGTCGTCGTAGCCGGTCAATGTCTTGCCGTTCGGAGCGACGACGCGATAGAAGATGCGCTCCTGGAGGTTCGACTCGAGCAGCTGGAGCGCGGCGTACGGCAGGTCGACCACGATGTCGCCGTCTTTGACGTCCACGTCTTCGGCGATCGCTTCGGCCGAGGCCATCAGGAGTCGGTCGAACGCCAGGTTGGCGGTCGCCACGGCCGCACGGTTGCTGAACCAGGCATTGACCAGCAAGAGCAGCAACAGCGGAAACAGCAACCACCGCAGCAGCTGAAGCCGCAGGCTGTCAGCCTGCTTCGAGAACATAGCCGAGCCCGCGCAGGGTCACGATCGAGATGCCGGTCTCGTGAAGCTGCTTTCTCAATCGATGGATGTAGATCTCCACCACGTCCTGGCCGGTCGTGGCGTCCATCGAGAACACCCGTTCGTAGAGCGCCGCTTTGCTGACCGCCTTGCCGGCGCGCATCAGCAGCACCTCGAGCACGGCGTGCTCCCTGGGGCGCAGCAACAGCCTGCGTCCTTGCAAAGTGAACAGCCTGCCGCTGCTCTCGTATTCCAGCGGGCCAAGACTGACCTTGGGCGCGCTTACGCCATGGGCCCGGCGAATCAGCGCGTGCAGGCGCGCTTCCAATTCAGACAAGTCGAAGGGTTTCGCCAGGTAGTCATCGGCGCCCAGATTCAAGCCTTTGACCCGGTCTTCCAGCTCGCCGCGTGCGGTCAGGATGATCACCGGGCACGCGCTCCCGCGTTCACGCGTGCGTTGCAGCACCGTCAACCCGTCCATGGTCGGAAGCGACAAATCGAGGATGACGGCGTCGTACGTTTCGGTGCGCAGCAGGGAGTCCGCTTGCGCACCGTCGTGAGTTTGATCGACCGCGAATCCGTGCTGTTGCAAGGCTTTGCTCAGCCAGGAGGCCAACTTGAGACTGTCCTCGACAAGCAGCAGACGCATGGCGTTGTGACGTTGATCTGTGCGATGCAGGGCCATCGCCGGAGCGCTATTGGGCTTGTTGGCCGTTGTTCGACTCGTCGGGGTTTTCCAGAGTGCACGCCAAAGTAAAGCAGCGCGAAAGGTCGCGAAAACAGAATGCGCCCGGTGCGAGACATCGCCCCGAATCGCACAGACAAGCCACCGCCCAAACGTCAAGGAGACAACCGCATGAACAAGACCGTGCTGTGCACAGCCATCCTGGCAATCTTCTCAATCTCCACGCCCGCGTTCTCGGACGAAATTTCCGACCTGAAAGCAGAGATCGCGGCCCAAAAGCAAGCGGCCGAAGCACAGAAGGCGCGTCTCGACGCACTGGAGCAAAAGCTCAATGGTGTGCAGCAGCAGCAGGCCGGGCAAAGCGCACCCCCCGCGGCGCCAGGCGCGCTTCCGGCCGGCGTGAGTTTCGCGCAGGGCGAGGGGCTGAGCTACAAGACGCCGAGCGGCAGCGTTTCGCTGTACGGTCTCATCGATGTTTCGTACGTCCACACGAATCATGCCAACGCAAATGGCGACAGCGCGAATTCGCCGCGCGTTGCATGGTTCAGCGGCAATCGCTGGGGACTCACCGGCAACCGCGCCATGGGCGACAGTGGCTTGGACGTCATCTTCAGGCTGGAGGCCGAATACGAGAGCCAGACCGGCAACGACGACTCACCCGGTGTGACGTTCAACCGCGATGCCTGGGTCGGGGTGCAGAGTGCGTCGCTGGGCAAGCTCACGTTCGGCCGTCAGAACGCCATCGGCCGCGATCCGATTGCCTCGGCGATCTACGGTGATCCTTACGGTCCGGCCGCTCCGTCGACCGAAGAGGGTGGCTACTCCAACAACAACAACTTCAAGCAGCTGATCTTCTACGCCGGCAGTGCCACCGGAACCCGACTGAACAACGGCGTCGTGTGGAAGAAGAAGTTCGACAACGGCTTGTTCGCGGGGGCTTCGTACCAGTTTGGCGGCATTCCGGGCAACTTCGCGAATGGTTCGTCGGAAACGCTCTCGCTCGCTTACGCGGGCGGCGCCTTCAACGTCGCGGGTTTCGCCACGGCGGCCAAGGTGGCCGATCTGGCCAACCGGTCCTATTCGATCGGCGGCAACTACACGGTCGGTCCCGTTCGAGTCAATGCCGGTGTCTATCACTACACGGCAGAGCAGGGCGCACTCGGCAGTCGAAGCGACAACGCCTACACCGTGTCCGCCAAATTCGCGCCGGCCGGGCAGATGGACTACGAACTCGGCTATCAGAACATGAAGGCCAACAACGCCGCAGTCAACGGGGGTGGCAACGTTCTGAACGCGTTTGCCAACGCGAGTACCGCAAAAGCCACTGCGACGGGGAGCCGCGCGACGCTGTACGCCTCCGCGTTCTACCACTTCGACAAGATCACCGAGGTCTATGTCGCGGCCGACTACCTGCGGCTCAAGGACGGCTACAAGTTCGGCGCGACCAATGGCTTCCCGAACCAGACCGAGTTCGCACTGGGCCTGCGGACGCGGTTCTGATCGAGGCCAAGCCGCGATTGAAGCCCCGCGCGAGTCAGATCATCCTTCCCGTCGTCACACGCGGCACCCGACGACGCGGCGGCCGCTCATACCCTAGCGAGAGACTGACCCATGAAACGATTCCACACCACCCTTGTTCGGTCGCTCGTGGCCTTGGCGCTGGCTCCCGCCCTGACTTATGCGCAGGTGCCGGCCGGCTACCCGGCCAGCTACGCCGACACCATCGCCGCGGCCAAGAAGGAGGGCAAGGTGGTCATCTACAGCACCACCGACACGGTCGCTGCGGCGCCGCTGATCAGCGACTTCAAGACGCTGTACCCGGGCATCTCGGTCGAATACAACGACATGAACTCGACCGAGCTGTACAACCGCTTCATCAGCGAGCAGGCCGCCGGTGGCGGTTCGGCTGACATCCTGTGGAGTTCGTCGATGGACCTGCAGATCAAGCTGGTCAGCGACGGCAGCGCCCTGAGCTACGCGTCGCCTGAAGTGGCGAACATGCCGGCCTGGTCGGTGTGGAAGAACGAGGCCTTCGGCACGACCTACGAGCCGATCTCGATCGTCTACAACAAGCGCCTGCTCAGCGGCGACGAGATCCCGCAGAGCCACGAAGACATGATCCGCGTGTTCACGCAGAAGGCCGACAAGCTCAAGGGCAAGGTCACGACCTACGACATCGAGAAGTCGGGCGTCGGCTTCATGCTGATCACGCAGGACAGCAAGTACAACCCGAAGTTCTGGGACTTCGTGAAAGCGCTGGGCAGCGTGTCGCCGCGCGTGCAGTCGAGCTCGGGCACGATGATGGAGCGCATCAGCTCGGGCGAGAACGTGCTCGGCTTCAACATCTTCATGTCGTATGCGGCGCTGCGCGCGAAGAAGGATCCGAGCATCGGCATCGTCAACCCGAAGGACTACACGCTGGTGATGTCGCGCGTGATGTTCGCGTCGAAGGGCGCGAAGAACCCGAACGCAGCAAAGCTGTGGCTCGACTACATGCTGTCCAAGCGCGGCCAGACGATCGTCGCCAACCAGTCCGAGCTCGGTTCGATCCGCGCCGACGTGAGCGGCGAGATGACCGCCGCCGGCCTGGCCAAGACGCTCGGTGCCAGCCTGAAGCCGATCCCGGTCGGCCCCGAGCTGCTGATCTACCTTGACCAGACCAAGCGGCTCGAGTTCATCAAGCAGTGGACGACGGCGATCAAAGGCGCGAAGTAAATGCGTGCGGCGCTGCCTCGGATCGGCGTCATCGGGGTGACGGCGCTGGCGGTGTTCTTGCCGCTGGGCCTGATCTTCTACCAAAGCCTGTTGAACGCGCCGTTCTTCATGCCCAACAGGACGGTCGGGATCGGTGCGTTTCAGTTCATCTTCGCCGACTCCGACTTCTGGGACGCATTCGAGAACTCACTAATCATCGCCGCCGGCATGGCGATCATCGCGGTGCCGCTGGGCGGCATCCTCGCCTTCCTGATGGTGCGCACCGACCTGCCGGGGCGGCGCTGGATCGAGCCGGTGCTGCTGATCCCGGTGTTTGTCTCGCCGATGGTGCTGGCCTTCGGCTACGTGGTGTCGGCCGGGCCGGTCGGCTTTTATTCGGTGTGGGCGAAGCAGCTGTTCGGCGGCGTGCCGTGGAATGTCTATTCGCTCACCAGCATCGCGATCATCGCGGGGCTGACGCACGTGCCGCATGTGTACCTGTATTCGTCGTCGGCGTTGAAGAGCTTGGGCTCGGATGTCGAGGAGGCGGCGCGGATGAGTGGAGCCTCGCCGTTCCAGGTCGCCAAGGACGTGAGCCTGCCGATGGTCACACCCTCGCTGCTGTTCTCGGGCGTGCTGGTGTTCTTTCTCGGCTTCGAGATCTTCGGCCTGCCGCTGGTGCTCGGCGACCCTGAAGGCCACCTGGTTCTCGCCACCTACCTGTACAAGCTGACCAACAAGCTCGGCACGCCGTCTTACCACCTTATGGCGGCGGTCGCGGTGTGCATCGTCGGGGTCACTTTCCCGCTGGTGATGCTACAGCGCTATCTGCTGAAGAACGCCGGCAAGTTCGTCACCGTCAAGGGCAAGGCCGGGCGCCAGCGGCCGCTGCCGCTCGGGCAGTGGCGCTGGGTCGCGTCGGCCATTTTGGCGCTGTGGCTGTTCCTCACGATCATCGTGCCGCTGTCTGGCATCGTGTTGCGCGCGTTCGTGAGCCAGTGGGGCGAGGGCGTGAATCTGGCCGAGGTCGTGACCCTGGACAACTTCCGCACTGTGTTCGACCAGCCGACTCTGGTGCGCGGCATCCTCAACACGGTGCTGATCGGCGTCATCGGTGGCGGCCTGGCGGTCGCCTGCTACACCGCGGTCGGATTGGCCACCCACCGCAAGAACGACGGCTGGTCGCGCTTCGTCGACTACCTGGTGCTGGTGCCGCGCGCGGTGCCGGGCTTGCTCGCTGGCTTGGCGTTCCTGTGGGTGTTCCTGTTCTTTCCGCCGCTGGCGCCGCTGCGCGGCACGATCGCCAGCGTCTGGATCGCTTACACGGTGGTCTGGCTCGCCTACGGCATGCGGCTGGTGTCGAGCTCGCTGCTGCAGGTTGGGCCCGAGCTCGAGGAAGCGGCGCGCAGCGCCGGCGCGACGCGCGGTCAGGTTAGCCGGCACGTTACCTTGCCGCTGATCCGCTACGGCCTGCTCGCAAGCTGGCTGCTGGTGTTCATGATCTTCGAGCGCGAGTACTCGACCGGCGTCTACCTGCTTGGCCCCGGCACCGAGGTGATCGGCTCGCTGCTGGTGTCGCTCTGGTCGACCGGCGGCGCCGACATGGTGGCCGCGCTGTCGCTGATCAACGTGGTGCTGGTGGCCGTCGGCCTGACCGTCGCGCTGCGCTTCGGAGTGAATTTGCATGACTAACAAGCTGAGCGTTTCTGACCTGCATCTGTCCTACGGTGACAACGCCATTCTCAAGGGCGTGTCGATGCAGCTTGACCAGGGCGAGGTGGTGTCGCTGCTCGGGCCTTCGGGCAGCGGCAAGACGACGCTGCTGCGCGCCGTGGCCGGCCTTGAAGTGCCGCACCGCGGCAGCATCAGCGTCGAAGATCAACCGGTCTTCGACGGTGCGACGCAGCACGAAGTGCCGGCGGAAAAACGCAACCTCGGCCTGGTGTTCCAGTCGTACGCGCTGTGGCCGCACAAGACCGTGTTCGACAACGTCGCCTACGGCCTGAAGCTGCGCGACACCCCCAGCGCCGAGGCGCGTGAGCGGGTCGATGCAGCGCTGAAAAACCTCGGCCTCGGCCAGCTCGGTGCGCGGCTGCCGCACCAGCTCTCGGGCGGCCAGCAGCAGCGCGTGGCGATCGCCCGTGCGCTGGTCTACAACCCGCCAGTGATCCTGATGGACGAGCCGCTGTCCAACCTCGACGCCAAACTGCGCGAGGAGGCGCGCGCGTGGTTGCGCGAGCTGATCCTGAAGATGCAGTTGTCGGCGCTGGTCGTCACCCATGACCAGAACGAGGCGATGGCAATGTCCGACCGCATCCTGCTGCTCAGCAACGGCGTCATCGAGCAGCAGGGCACACCGCAGGAAATGTACGGCGAGCCGCGCACGCTGTTCACAGCGGACTTCATGGGCAGCAACAACCGCCTCGAGGGCAAAGTCAACGAAGTGCGCGACGGCGCCGCGCTGTTGGCCGGGCCGGGCTGGAAGCTGTGGGGCGAGAACCGCGGCGGCGCCCGCCTCGACGGCGCGACCGCGACCGGCATGATCCGCCTCGAGCGGGTGCGCATGGCCGATGGGCCGGGCGACAACCGCGTCAGGCTGCCGTTGGTGACCTCGATGTATCTCGGCGATCGCTGGGAGCACCTCTTCCAGCTCGGTGAGACGCGGCTGCGCGCCTATGGTGCCGCGCCGCTGGCGGCGGGCGAGCACTGGCTGGAACTGCCGCGCGCCGATCTCTGGGTGTTCTGAGTCAATCGCCCGCGCCGGCGGCGATGGCGCGGGCGCGCTGCGCGGCCAGTGCCGCGTTGTCGGGCGCCGCGCGGGTGTCCCAACCTTGCAGGTGCTGAATGCTGATGGCCGAAAGCGCGGCGATCCACTCGTGCTGGTCGTTCAGGCAGGCGATGTGGTGGAACTCTTTGCCACCCGCGTGCAGGAAGGCTTCACGCGCTTCGATGTTGATCTCCTCCAGCGTCTCGAGATTGTCCGACGTGAAACCCGGGCACATCACGTCGACACGCCGCGTCCCCTTTCTGGCCATCTCGATCAGCGTGGGCTCGGTGTAGGGCTGCAACCACTCGGCTTTGCCGAGGCGGCTTTGAAAGGTGACGGTCACGAACTCGGCCGGCACCGCGAGCCGTTCGCGCAGCAGGCGCGCGGTCTTCAGGCATTCGCAGTGGTAAGGGTCGCCGAGCGTGAGAGTGCGCTTGGGCACGCCATGAAAGCTCAGCACCAGTTTTTCGGGGCGGCCGTGAACGGCCCAGTGGTCTTCGACCCGCTTGGCCAGCGCACCGATGTAGCCGGCATCGTCGTGGTAGCGGTTGACGAAGCGCAGCTCGGGCACGGTGCGCGAGCGCTGCGCCCATTCGCACACGGCGTCGACGATGCTGGCGGTGGTGGTGCCGGAATACTGCGGGTAAAGCGGCAGCACCAGCACCCGGCTGGCGCCCCCGGCCTTCAGTTCGTCGAGCACGCTCGCGATCGACGGCCCGCCGTAGCGCATTGCCACCCGCACCGTGACACGGTGACCACGTTCGCCTAGATATCCACCGAGCAGCTTGGCCTGCTTGTCGGTCCAGACTTTCAGCGGCGAGCCCTCGGGCGTCCAGATGCTCGCGTATTTTTTTGCCGACTTGGCCGGGCGCACCCGAAGGATCACGCCGTGCAGGATCAGCAGCCAGAGCAGGCGCGGTACCTCGACGACGCGCGGGTCGCTCAGGAATTCGGCGAGGAAGCGCCGCAGCGCGGGTGCCGTGGGCGCATCGGGCGTGCCCAGGTTGCACAGCAGGATCGCGATGCGGGGGGCGCTGCCGTGCACGCGCGCGGGTTCAGTGGTGAAGGCCATCGACTCAGAACTGCGAATCGAACTCTGGCGGAAACTGTTTTTGCGTGTCGGCGAACTTCAGGATCTCGAAGCGCACGCTCGGGCTCGCCGCTTCAGACGGCGGCGCGCCCAGGCCGATCATGCCGCTGCCGTGCAGCGTGCAGGCGCCGCGGCGCAGGCTGATGATTTCAGGGTCGTGGTCGAAGCGAACATAGGTTCCGTTGTAGCTCAGGTCGACCAACTGGAAGGTGCCGCCGTGCCAGTCGATGCGCGCATGCGAGCGCGACACGCGGTTGTCGTCGATGATGTACGTCGCCTGCGGGCTGCGGCCCAGCACCACCGGCAGGCTGGTGCCGGCATAGATGCGGTTCAGGTCGAGCCAGATCAGGCGGATGCCTTCCGGCTCGGGCATGCTCGGCGCGATGTCGCCGAACGCGGTGACCGCCGTGTCGCCGAAGCGGCGCACGGCTTCGAAGAGGTGCACGTGCACCGGCTCGACGCGGCCGCGCAGTTGCAGCCGATCCAGGCTGCGAAAACGCGAGCGGACCCACTCGTCGAGACCTTCGACGACGTTGGAGGTCGCCAGGGTTTCGTTGTCGCCGGCGTGGTCGAGCAGGCGTGCCGCGACGTTGACGGCGTCGCCGAACAGGTCGCCCGACATCTCGATCACTTCGCCATGCGCCAACCCGACCTGCAGCTTCAGCGGCGCCATGCGAACGCCCATCGACATGCCGGGCTCGCCGGGGGTGCCGATGCGCTCGAGCGACTCGTGCATGTCGTCGGCCGCGGCCACGGCGGAGGAGGGCGCGAGGAACACCGCCATCAACCCGTCGCCGAGCGTCTTGACGACCTGCCCTTCGTGCACCGCGACGATGCGCGCCAGCAGCGCCACGCTTTGCGTGACGACGGCGGTGGCGTCGGTGTTGCCGAGCGTTTCGTACATCGACGTGCTGCCGCGCAGGTCGGCAAACAGCACGGTGCGTTCAACGATCTGGGTCATGCGGAAGGGACGTGGCGAGCCAAGTGGATGAGTTTATAGCGCTGCGTTCTTGCCGAGTTCTGGCGCCCAGGAAAAAGGGCCCCGAACGAATCACGGAGCCCTTGTTTCACGACGCGTCGTTCAGAGCGTGTCGAGGTAGGTGCGCAGCTTGTCGGAGCGGCTCGGGTGCTTGAGCTTGCGGATCGCCTTGGCTTCGATCTGGCGGATGCGCTCGCGCGTCACGTCGAACTGCTTGCCGACTTCCTCCAACGTGTGGTCGGTGCTCATCTCGATGCCGAAACGCATGCGCAGCACCTTGGCTTCGCGCGGCGTCAGGCTGTCTAGAATGTCTTTCACCACATCGCGCAGGCCGGCCTGCATCGCCGCTTCGATCGGCGCCGTGTTGTTGGTGTCTTCGATGAAGTCGCCCAAGTGCGAATCGTCGTCGTCGCCGATCGGCGTTTCCATCGAGATCGGCTCTTTCGCGATCTTCATGATCTTGCGGATCTTGTCTTCCGGAATCTCCATCTTCTCGGCCAGCGTCGGCGCGTCGGGCTCGAAACCGAACTCCTGCAAGTGCTGGCGCGACAGGCGGTTCATCTTGTTGATCGTCTCGATCATGTGCACGGGGATGCGGATCGTGCGCGCCTGGTCGGCGATCGAGCGCGTGATGGCCTGGCGAATCCACCACGTGGCGTAAGTCGAGAACTTGTAGC
>JANYFX010000637.1 GCA_025359585.1 Rhizobacter sp.
GGCATCGACCTCGAGATCCAGGAGGGGCGCGGCTCCGCCGTCACCGCGCAGGCCGTGGCCGCGGGCTCGGCGACCTTCGGCTACATCGACGTGCCGACGATGATCAAGGCCGCGGCCAAGGGCATGCCGGTCAAGGCGGTCGGCGTCGCGTTGCAGACCAGCGCGATGTCGGTGATGGGCTTCTCCGAGAAGAACATCAAGACGCCGCAGGACATCGTCGGCAAGACCGTGGCAATGACCCCCGGTGATTCGATGAGCCAGATCTGGCCGCTGTTCCTGAAGAAGACCGGGCTGCAGGAATCGCAGTTCAAGACCGTCTCGGGCGACGCGCAGACCAAGCTCAACGCCGTGATCAACGGCCAGGCCGACCTGCTGCTGGGTTACGTGATGGACCAGAACATCAAGCTGCAGGACGCGACGAAGAAGAGCGTGACGCCGATCCGCTTCGCCGACTACGGCGTGAACCTGATCAGCTCGGGCATCGTCGCGAGCAAGGACACGCTGGCCGCCAAGGCCGACATGGTGAAGCGCTTCATGCGCGCGTCGACCAAGGCGCTCGAAGAAGCCGAGAGGAACCCCGAAGCCGCCGTCGACGCCACGCTGAAGGCACAGCCCAAGTCGGGCCAGCGCGACACGATGCTGGTCGGCCTGAAGCTGACGACGGCGCTCTACCGCACCGACGAGACCAAGAATGCGCGGCCGTTCCGCGTGTCGATGAAGAACGTCAACGAGTCGCTCGACCTGCTGGTGCAGTACGGCGGCATGGACCCCGCCACCCGCGGCAAGCCGGAAGACTGGGTCACGCTCGACTACCTGCCCTGAGCGAGCGGCCGGTGACCGCTTCTGTCCACCCCTTGCGCGCAGCAGCGCTGCCCGCGGCCTCTGCCGCCACGCTGATCCACGCGCTCGGCGTGCGCAAGACCTACCGCACGCAGGACGGCGAGGTCGAGACGCTCAAGCCGCTCGACTTCGACATCCGCGCCGGCGAGTTCGTCTCGGTCGTCGGCCCCTCGGGCTGCGGCAAGAGCACGCTGATGAAGATGGTGGCCGGGCTGTTGCCGGCGAGCGGCGGCGAGCTCGAGCTCTCGGGCAAGCCGGTGTGCGGGCCGCAGACCGATGTCGGCATCGTGTTCCAGAGCGCGCTGCTGCTGCCGTGGCGGCGTGTGCTCGACAACATCCTGCTGCAGGCCGAGATCCGCGGCCTGCCGATGCAAGCGGCGCGCGAGCGCGCGCAGGCGCTGATCGACATGGCGGGCCTGCAGGGCTTCGAGCAGAAGTACCCGTGGCAGCTGTCCGGCGGCATGCAGCAGCGGGTCGCGATCCTGCGCGCGCTGCTGCACGACCCGTCGGTGCTGCTGATGGACGAACCTTTCGGCGCGCTCGACGCGATGACGCGCGAACGCATGAACCTGGAGCTGCAACGCATCTGGATGACCTCGAAGAAGACGGTGATGCTGATCACACACAGCATTCCCGAGGCGATCTTCCTGTCGGACCGCGTGTTCGTGATGAGCGAGCGCCCCGGGCGCATCGTGCAGACCTACGATATCGACCTGCCGCGCCCGCGGCCGCTCGACGTGATGGGCACGGAGGCCTTCGCGAGCTACGCACGCCAGCTGCGAGCGCATTTTTATGCGCAGGGCAGCCTTGACGCGCATTGAGGCGAGCGCGATGGCAGCGGGGCTGAATCTCATCGTGCGCGCGGCAGACCTGCGGACGCGGCCGGTGCAGTTGAGGTTGCCGTTTCGCTTCGGCGCGAACACGCTGACGGCCTGCCCGCAACTCTTCGCGCGGGTCGATGTCGAGGTGCCGGGCCACGGCGTAACGCAGGGCTTCGCGGCGGAGCTGATGGTGCCGAAGTGGTTCGACAAGCGCGCTGAGTTCACGCCCGCCGACAACATTGCTCACCTCGCAGCGGCCACGCGCAATGCAACGCAGGCTTACCGGAACGACACGCCCGCCACCGCCTTCAGCCTGTTCACGCGCCACTGCGCAGCCTTGCAGGAACAAGGCCGAGCCCGCGGGCTCACCGATCTGTCGATCGGGTTCGGCCAGGCCGTCGTCGACCGCGCGGTGATCGATGCCCTTTGCCGCGCGACACAACGCTCGTTCTTCGACGCCGCGCGACAAAACCTGCTCGGCCTGGGCGACACGCCGCTTGCGCCCGACATGGCCGGCTGGGACTGGCCCGGTTGGCTCGCCGCAATGCAACCGCTGCGCCGCATCGAGGCGCGCCACACGGTCGGGCTGCTCGACGAAATCGATGCCGTGCGGTTCGGTGACGATGGCCTGCCGATCAGCCTGCGCGCGGTGATCGAACGTTACGGCCACAAGAGTTTCAAGATCAAGCTCGGTGGCGACCCCAAGAGCGACCTGCAGCGCCTGCGCAGCGTGCTCACGGTGCTCGACGCCACGGTCGGCGACTACCGCTACACGGTCGACGGGAACGAACAGTACGCAAGCATCGACGCGTTGAACGAATTGCTCGCGGGCTTGCGCACGCTCAAGGCACCGCTCTACGTCGAACAACCGGTACCGCGCGATCTGAGTTTTTCGACACCGCTGCCATCGGACCCGCGCGCGCCGCTGCTGATGGACGAAGCCGACGGCACGCTGGCCGCGTTCGCGAACGGTCGCGCGCTCGGTTGGTCGGGCGTCTCGAGCAAGGCCTGCAAGGGTGTCTACAAATCGCTGATCAACCGGGCGCGCTGCGAGCGCTGGAATCAAGAGGCGGGGCAGCCACTGCACTTCATGTCGGCCGAAGACCTGACCTGCCAGGCCGGCCTGTCGGTGCAACAAGACCTGGCCCTCGTCGCGCTGCTCGGCATCACGCACAGCGAACGCAACGGCCACCACTACGGCCGCGGCTTCGGTGATGCGCCCGAAGCCGAACAGCGAGCGTTCTCGAGTGCGCACCCCGACCTCTACGACAAGCACCACCGCCTGCGAATCGAGCGCGGCGTCATCAAGATCGACTCGCTGTTCGCCCCGGGTTACGCGCACGCCGCCGAACCCGACTGGCAAGCGACCCAAGCCCTCGAATACTGAAAACAGGACCCCACCCCATGACCACCCAAAGACTCGGACTCATCATGCACGGCGTCACCGGCCGACTGGGCATGAACCAGCACCTGATCCGCTCGATCGTCGCGATCCGCAACGAGGGCGGCGTGCTGCTAGCCAACGGCGACCGCGTGATGCCCGACCCGATCCTGATCGGCCGCAACGCCGAGAAGATCGAAGCGCTCGCCAAGGCCCACGGCATCACCCGCTGGGGCACGAACCTCGACGTGGCGCTGGCGAACAAGGCCGACACGGTGTTCTTCGACGCCGGCACGACGCAGATGCGCCCGACGCTGCTGGCCAACGCGATCCGCGCCGGCAAGCACGTGTACTGCGAGAAGCCGATCGCGACGAATCTGAACGAAGCCGTCGAGATCGCGCGCCTGGCCGAAGACGCGAACAAGCGCTCGGGCCTGAAACACGGCGCGGTGCAGGACAAGCTGTTCCTGCCCGGCCTGCGCAAGCTCGACATGCTGCGCCGCGCCGGTTTCTTCGGCCGGATGATCTCGCTGCGGCTGGAGTTCGGCTACTGGGTCTTCGAAGGCGATCTGCAACCGATCCAGCGCCCGAGCTGGAACTACCGCCGGCAAGACGGCGGCGGCATGATCCTCGACATGATGTGCCACTGGCGCTACGTGCTCGACAACCTGTTCGGCGAAGTGCAATCGGTCTCGTGCCTGGGCGCCACGCACATCCCGAAACGCTGGGACGAAGACGGCAAGCCTTACGAGGCCACGGCCGACGACGCGGCCTACGCGACGGTGCAGATCAAGGGCCATGACGGCGAGCACATCGTCGCGCAGATCAACATGAGCTGGGTCACGCGCGTGCGCCGCGACGACCTCGTCACCTTCCATGTCGACGGCACGCACGGCTCTGCAGTGGCCGGCCTGTCGTCGTGCCGCGCCCAGTCGCGCGTGACGACACCGCGGCCGGTCTGGAACCCCGACGTCAAGCAGGCGATGAACTTCTTCGACCAGTGGCAGGAGGTACCGGACTCGATGGTCTACGACAACGGCTTCAAGCTGCAGTGGGAACACTTCATCCGCCACGTTGTCGAGAACGCGCCCTACCGCTGGACCCTGCCCGAAGGCGCGAAGGGCGTGCAGCTCGTCGAAGCGGCCTTGCAGAGCTGGAAGGAACGGCGCTGGATCGACGTGCCGGCGTTGGTGCTCTGAAGGGAACGAACGATGAGCCTCTCGCTGCGACTGCCCACGAACGACGGCCGGCTGGCCGCCTACACGCTGCGCGGCAGCACACCGATCGTCACCGCGCCGCCCGGCACGCGCTTCAACCGCATCGCCTACTCGGCCGCCCACGTGGTCGCCGACCCGCGCGCTGCCATCGACCCGTGGCTGCAATGCGCGGTCGACTGGGACGCGACCATCAACTACCGCCGCCGCCTGTGGTCGCTCGGCCTCGGCGTGGCCGAAGCGATGGACACCGCGCAGCGTG
>JANYFX010000684.1 GCA_025359585.1 Rhizobacter sp.
TGCGCGTGACGGCCAGCAATGTCGCTGCGCTCGACTACGTGACCGGCAGCACGCTCGGCAGCGAGGTCTCGACGACCACCGCGCCGTCGTACATCAACCTGCAGCTGAGGCTGGAGATCAAACTGTAGTTGACTGGTAGTCGGTCACTGTATGAATGTCGATCAACTATTGTCGTCAAGTTGACCGACATTTATGCAGTCGAGCGATGCCTGCTCGACTGAAGCCATCGGTTTCGGCGCCGCGCCCCCGGCGAACTCGGTGTTTGCCCTAGATTGGTGCCGATGGGCACATGCTTTGCGTTCGGAGATGCGCACAGGCCTTGTCGGCCGCGAATCCACATCCCATTCGGAGACCGATCCATGACCCCCACTTTTGCTGCCCGGCGCCCGTCCCGTCGTTTGTTGGCGACCCTGGTCGCTGTTGCCGCCGGTATCGCCTGGGCCTTGCCCGGCGCCGTGCACGCGCAAGCCAAGGGCGAAATCAAGATCGCCCACGTCTACAGCAAGTCGGGCCCGCTGGAGGCCTACGGCAAGCAGACCCAGACCGGTTTCATGATGGGCCTGGACTACGCGACCAACGGCACGATGATGGTCGCTGGCAAGAAGCTCGTCGTGATCGAGAAGGACGATCAAGGCAAGCCCGACGTGGGCAAGAGCCTGCTGTCCGCCGCCTACGGTGACGACAAGGTCGACATCGCCGTCGGCCCGAGTTCGTCGGGCGTGGCGCTGGCCTTGCTGCCGGTCGCCGAGGAATACAAGAAGATCCTGCTGGTCGAGCCGGCCGTGGCCGATTCGATCACCGGCGACAAGTGGAACAAGTACATCTTCCGCACCGGCCGCAACAGCTCGCAGGACGCGATCAGCAACGCCGTGGCACAAGACAAGGCCGGCACCAGCATCGCCACGCTCGCGCAAGACTACGCGTTCGGCCGCGACGGCGTGAAGGCCTTCCGCGAGTCGATCAAGAAGGCCAAGATCGTCCACGAGGAATACCTGCCGACGACGACCACCGACTTCACGGCCGGTGCGCAGCGCATCATCGACAAGCTCAAGGACCTGCCGGGCCGCAAGGTGATCTGGATCATCTGGGCCGGTGGTGGTGGCAACCCGTTCAAGATCGCCGACCTCGACCTGAAGCGCTACAACATCGAGATCGTGACCGGCGGCAACATCATGCCGGCGATGGTGGCCTACAAGCAGTTCCCCGGCATGGAAGGCGCGACCTACTACTACTTCGGCATCCCGAAGAACCCGGTCAACGAGTGGCTCGTGGCCAACCACTACAAGACCTACAAGACCCCGCCCGACTTCTTCACAGCCGGTGGCATGAGCGCGGCGATCGCGGTGGTCGAGGCGCTGAAGAAAACGGCCGGCGACACCAACACCGAGAAGCTCATCAAGACCATGGAAGGCATGAGCTTCGAAACGCCGAAGGGCAAGATGACTTTCCGCAAGGAAGACCACCAGGCGATGCAGAGCATGTACCACTTCAAGATCAAGGTCGACCCGGCGTTCGCCTGGGGCGTGCCGGAGCTGGTGCGCGAGATCAAGCCCGAAGAGATGGACGTGCCGATTCGCAACAAGCGCTGAGGCCACTCAACTCCCGAAGTCCGACCGCCGATGGCCCGCAGGGGTTGTCGGCCAGGGCGCAGCCATGCTCGAGACCAACAACCTCACCATCCGCTTCGGCGGGCACGTCGCTGTCGATCATGTGTCGTGTGCTTTCCAGCCCGGCACGCTGACGGCCATCGTCGGCCCCAACGGTGCCGGCAAGACGACCTACTTCAACCTGATCTCGGGGCAACTTCGCGCGAGCGAAGGTTCGGTCAAGCTGAACGGCAGCGACATCACGAACGAAGCGGCATCGGCCCGCACGCACCGCGGCCTGGGCCGCGCATTCCAGCTGACGCAACTGTTCCCGAACCTGTCGGTGATCGAGAACGTGCGGCTGGCCGTGCAGTCGCGCCGCAAGCAGGGCCTGAACCTGTGGTCGGTGTGGCTCGACCAGCGTGCCACGCTCGACCGGGCGATGGAACTCGTGACACGCGTGAAGCTCGCCGACCGCGCCGACGCGCACGCCAGCAGCCTGCCGCACGGCGACCAGCGCAAGCTCGAAGTGGCGATGCTGATGGCGCTCGAACCCAGCGTCTACATGTTCGACGAGCCGACCGCCGGCATGAGCGTCGACGACGTGCCGGTGATCCTCGACCTGATCCGCGCGTTGAAGCAGGAGCGCGACAAGACCATCCTGCTCGTCGAACACAAGATGGACGTGGTGCGCGAACTGGCCGACCGCATCATCGTGCTGCACAACGGCCAGCTCGTGGCCGATGGCGAGCCGGCGGCGGTGATCGCGTCACCGGTCGTGCAAAGCGCCTACCTCGGCATCACTGAGGAGGCGCCGGCATGAACGCGCCGTTGCTCACGCTGCAAGGCGTGCACACGCACATCGGCGCGTACCACATCCTGCATGAGTGGACCTCGAGGTGCCCGCCGGTCAGGTCACGATGCTGCTCGGCCGCAACGGCGCCGGCAAGACGACGACGCTGCGGACCATCATGGCTTTGTGGCCGGCGTCCAACGGCTCGGTGCGCTTCGACGG
>JANYFX010000693.1 GCA_025359585.1 Rhizobacter sp.
CGCCATGATCGAGCGCGACTTGGTACGCAGCATCGACCAGCGCACGATTGCCAGCCAGGAACGCGACCATCTGACCATTTCCCGGCGCATGAGCCGCTTCGTCGTAGGGCTTGCCGATGAGAAACAAGGGCCGTGGCCCGCCGGGGCTTTGCCAACCGGCCCAAGGACCGCTGTGATCGCAGAACCTTGGTTCGTTTCCAAGGCACGCCATCAGCGCGCGATAGAACCCCAAAGCTCGCTCGAAGTCACTGACACCTGCGAAGACGTGTGAAAACATGAGTCTCCCGAAACGAGGTTGCGACGCTTGCATGACTACGCGCTCTTGACTTCGATGGTCGCCTTGAGAGTGAGTGGAACCCCGTTGCGCAGAGAGAAGACGCCGATGACCGAACGAGCGTGCAAGCCCACGGGACCAAAGACTTCCACCAGCAGATCAGAGGCACCGTCCAGGACTTTTGCGTGGTCTTCAAAGTCGGCAGTGGTGCAGATCGAACCGTGGAGTTCCACGACGCATGCGACCCTGTCCAGGGAGCCGAGTGCATTCTTCAGTGTGGCAAGCAGATCGATGCACGCGGAGCGCGCGAGTGCGTAACCTTGATCCGTGGAATAGTCGCTCCCGAGTCGCCCTTTGGGCGGCGTGCCGTTGACCGGAAGGGGTGCTTTGCCCGACACAAAGAGCAGCTTGCCCGACTGGACCGTCGTCGCGTAATTTCCCTTAGGGCCGCTTCCGGCTGGAAGATCGATGCCGAGGTTCTTGATTCGTTCGTCTGCATTCATGTCGATGTGCTTTCGTGCTGTGAGCAGCCTGCGCAGAAAAGACGGCGCTAGGCATCCGAGAGAATTTCGTGCGTGAGGTTGTCCACCACGACGGGGCTGTCGAAGAACGTGACCGTGGGGTCTGTACCGTACTTCTCGCGCACGAAGGCCCTCCAACTTTCGGTGTACACGGCTTCGGCTTCGGCTCGGGAGTTCCACAGATAGATCCCGCCGGCTGTGTCCCCTTCTTGCCAGAGTACATAGACCTTGCGGACAAGCCCCGGCACGCCCTGATATTTCGGTGCTGTGCTCAGGAAGATCTTTCTTGCTTCGTCCCGCGTGATGGGCTTCGGCAACCGGAACGTGGTGATGGCTGTGATCATTCGGACTCTCCTTCAGGGGCAATGGTGACTCAGTGCGCGGCGGCTGCGGTCAGGGGGCTTTGCGTGGCAACCGGGTTCGCTTTCATGTCGAACTCCGAGCGGAGAGGCCGAACAATCGGTTCAGTTCCAGGCCGCTCACGGCGGCCTTCGCATAAGAAGCCGTACCGTCGTCTCTCAGTTCGGTCGCCGCACGCAGGAACTCGCCGAATGCAGCACGCGCCAACGACCCACCCACGCTGACGCGCCGCACACCGAGCTGCGCCAGCTCGCGCGCGCCGAGCACCATGCCCGGCAGCCCGAGCAGCACGTTCACGGGGCGGTCCACCGAGCGCACGACGGTCGCGATGTCTTCCTGGCTCGTCAACCCCGGTGCGAACAGGACGTCGGCACCGGCGTCCTGGTAGGCCTGGAGCCGGCCGATGGTGTCCGCCAGATCGGGACGGCCGACGAAGTAGTTCTCGGCCCGGGCCGTCAGCGTGAAAGGGAACGGCAACGACCGTGCCGCTTCTGCTGCCGCTCGAATGCGCTCGGCGGCAAACTCGCGGGCATAGAGTGGGTCATCGGGCCTGCCACGCGAGTCTTCGATGGAGCCACCCACCACGCCCGCTTCGGCGGCGAGCCGGATCGTCTTTGCGACTTCGTCCGGTGCATCGCCGAAGCCGTTCTCGAGGTCCGCACTGACCGGGAGGCTTGTGGCAGTGGCGATTTCTGCGAGATGCAGCAAGAGCAGATCGCGCGAGACGGAATTGTCAGAGCGCCCCATTGAGAAGGCGTGTCCTGCGCTCGTGGTGGCCAGGGCCTTGAAGCCCAGGTGTGAGAGCAGGCGCGCGCTCCCGACATCCCACGGGTTCGGCACGACGAACCCGTCGCGGGCAGCGTGCAGCGCGTGAAAGATCCTCGCCTTGTCGGATTGGGACGGCATGTCGGAGAGCATTTTCAAGTCCTGTGAGTCGGCGGTCATCGGCATCAGGAACAGAACGACTGAAGCAGCAGCCAGGACGCAATGTTCTCGGGCGCGAGCCATGCTTCAAAAACCGAGAGGCAGGCTGCCAGAAACAGCAGTACCGACAAGCATGTCTTCCAACGAACGGCGACACGCCATCTCATGCGGACGCTCCGGCAAGTGCCGGCCGCCGCAGTTCGCGGTCATCGATGGGCCAGTGAAGCCCCGCCGCGACCACGCCCAGAACCACGGCGCAGAGCCATATCAGATCGTAGGACCTGGTGACTTCGAAGAGGTAGCTGCCCATCCAGACGCCGAGAAACGATCCCAGCTGGTGGCCAAAAAAGACGAAGCCGAAGAGCGTGGTGATGTAGCGCACCCCGAAGACCTGGGAGACCAGGCCATTGGTCAGCGGTGCGGTGCCCAACCAGACGAAGCCCATCACTGCGGCAAACACATAAAGGCTGATCGGAGTCAGCGGCAACAGAACGAACAGCGCCATCGCTGCAGTGCGCGCCAGATAGATGCCGGCCAGCAGATGTTTTCTGCGAAGGCGTGCACCCAGCAGGCCGAAGTAATAGGTTCCGAAGACATTCGCCAGCGCGATGATGGCCAGTGCGGTGACGGCATGGGTGGGCGCCATTCCCTTGTCGAGCAGATAGGCCGGCAGGTGGGTGGCGACGAACGCGAGCTGAAAGCCGCACGCCAGAAAGCCGAGGTTGAGCATCCAGAAGCCGGGGTGGCTGAAGGCCTCGCGCAGCGCAGCAGAAAGCGGCAGGTTCGCCTCGGTGGGCGCCAGCACCTCGCTCGGACTCCGCAGTGGGAAGGCGAGTGGAATCACGAGCGCCATGACAATGGCCAACGCGAGCAAGGCGCCACTCCAACCCCAGGTGCTCAACACCTGCTGCACTGCGGGCACCATCGCAAACTGCGCAAGACCGCCGATGGCGCCCGACAGCCCGAGCGCCCAGCTTCGCCGCTCGGGTGCCACCCGCCGGCTGAGCGCGCCGTACACCGCGCCGAAGGTGGTTCCGGACAGGCCGATCCCGACGCACACGCCCGCAGCCCAGACAAACCCGGCGGGCGTGTCGGCATGGACCATGAAATACAAGCCTGCGGCGTAGAACATCAGGCCCCCGACGATCACCCTGGCCGAGCCGAACCGGTCGGCGATCATGCCGGTGAACGGCTGCGCGACGCCCCAGGTGAGGTTCTGGATCGCCATGGCGAACCCGTAGGTCTCGCGAGACCAGCCCCGGTCCATCGTGACGGGCAGCAGGAAGAGCCCCTGCACATGGCGCACGCCCAAGGCCAGCCCCATGACGATCCCGCCGGCCAGCACCACGACCCACGCTTGCTGCCACCAGACGGCACGCGGTACCGCCGACTGGGTTGCGTCGGCGGCGTCTGGGCGAGAGGATGGAACAGTTTTCACCAGGAACCTTTTCTTGTGTCTCACACCGGCATCGGGGCGAGGTTCAAGGTTCGCATTACAGGATTTCTGCGCCTGTGCTTCAATCGATCTTTTCGTCGCACAGCATGCGCTGCAGGAATGTCACTCCCACTCGTTCGCCTCTCCTCTCTGGACTTGATTCGTGGCTTCGTGGCGGTCGGGCGCCGCATGAGCATCACGCTCGCATCACAGGACCTGTGCCTGACCCAGTCGGCGGTCAGCCGGCAGATCAATGCGCTGGAAGAGCAGCTGGGTGTGAAGCTGCTGGTCCGCGGCTACCGCTCGATTTCCTTCACGGCAGAGGGTGAGCGTCTGTTCCGCAGCGCAGACGGCGCGGTGCAGCAACTGCAGGACGTGATGGGTGAAATCCACACGACGGGCGTGCTCAGGCCGGTGATGCTGAGCGCGAGCATCGGAGTCACGGGGCTGTGGCTGCTGCCTCGACTGAGCCGGTTCCAGAAGCGCCATCCTGGCGTGGACCTCCGCGTCTCGGCCAACAACCGGGTGGCCGATCTGCGCAGCGACGGGATCGACCTCGCGATCCGCTACACCACGCCTTCGTTGGCGCCTGAAGGATCCACGCGGCTGTTCGGCGAATCCATTGCGCCCGTCGCGCACCCTTCTCTGGGCCTCAAGTCTTTGCGCTCGGCTCAGGCCTTGTCGAAGCAGTCGCTGCTGGAGTTCGACAACCCGACGCATCCCTGGTTGCAATGGGGCGACTGGCTCAGTGCGATGGGTTGGGCGGACGTCAAACACCAGGGTGTCCTGCATTTCAACCAGTACGACCAGGTGATCCAGGCGGCGTTGGATGCTCAGGGTGTCGCGCTGGGAAGGCTCGAGCTGATCCAGCCCTTGCTCGACGATGGAAGGCTGGTGCTTCTGCCCCGCCCGCGCACAGGGCCGAGACGGCACACGCCTACTGGCTCATCCGTGCCAACGAGCATCCGCGGGCAGACGTGCGCCGCGTGGCGGAATGGATCGAGATCGAAGCGCGAAGCTCCAGCGAGGTCGTTCAGCCTGCCGCAAGAAAATCGCCTCGCTGAAGCTACTCCGGCGGACGCCACTTGCGAACGTCGGCATCGGCGGGCATGACCGTGCTGCCATCGATGTAGCGGTGATCCTTGACGATCCCGCGGCCTGCCCGGAGCGAGGTCGTGCCGACAAAGGTTCCCATCGTGGATTGGTGGTCGATGCCACGGTAGGTGATGGTGCCGAGCGGCGTATCGACCTCCAGTTCCCGGAACGCGGCGATGAGCCGCTCGGTGTCGGTGCTTCCGGCCTTCCTGATCGCCGTGGCGATCGATTTCAGAGATGAGTATCCGATGACCGACCCCAGCCCGGGATGGTCGTTCCAGCGCTTTTGGTACGCGAGCATGAACCGGTCGTGCTCGGCTGTCTTGATGCTGTACCAAGGGTATGCGGTCACCACCCACCCCTCTGGCGCATCTTCGCGGAGAGGGTCGAGATATTCCGGCCAGCCCGACAACATCGACACGACGGAGCGGCCGTTGAACAGTGCTCGCGTGTTTCCCTCGCGGACGAACTTGGCGAGGTCCGATCCGAACAGTGCGTTGAAGATGGCATCCGGCTT
>JANYFX010000695.1 GCA_025359585.1 Rhizobacter sp.
GGCCCGCCGCCACCGCCTGCCGGCGCCAAGGACCTGCTCGGTCAAGCCAACCTGTCCGACGAGATGCGGGCCGGCAGGCTGGACCTGATCTGGGCCGAAGCCGACGCCTTCGCCGACTCTCCCGACAAGGTCATCGACCACCGGCGCCAGGGCCTGTCTGCCGCTCGCACCGACGGGCCCACCGTGCGCCAGAGCCTGATGACCGAGCTGCTGCTGGCGCGCCATGACGTGCTCGTGTCGTCGCCCTACATGGTGCCCGACCGTTCGGTGATGGAAGACATCCGCGAAGGCCGGCTGTGGGGCGTGCCGATCACCATCATCACGAACTCGCTGGCCTCGACCGACGAACCGCTGGTGCATGCGGGCTACCGGCGCTACCGCAACGAAATGCTCGACCTCGGCGTGCAGCTGTACGAGGTGGCGCCGAGCCGGATTCAGAGCAGCAGGAACCTCGGCTCTTTCGGGCATTCGATCGGGCGCTTTCACGCCAAGGCCGCGGCCATCGACGGCCAGCTGATGTTCATCGGCTCGCTGAACTTCGACCCGCGGTCGGAAAAGCACAACACCGAGCTCGGTTTCCTGATCCGCAGCCCGGAGCTCACCGGCCAATTGCTGAAACTCGCCGAGGTCGTGAAGAACGAAGCGGCCTACCGCGTGCGCCTGGGCAAGGACACCGGCGAGCTCGAGTGGCACATCACCACGCCCGAGGGCCAGCAGACCTTCTTCGAAGAGCCCGACACGGGCTGGTGGGAACGGGCCTTGCTGTGGCTGGTCGGGCCGCTCGTGCCAGAAGGCCACCTCTGACACCTTCCGCGATGCCCGACACTCGCCCGACATTCCCATGAACGACCTCGACGACCCCTTCCACGACCGCGAGGTCGGCAGCCGCGACAGCACGCTGGACACCACGCGCATCGACGACGTGCGCATCGGCGCCGTGCGGCCGCTGATCACGCCGGCGCTGCTGCAGGAACGCGTGCCGGTGCGCGACAACACGCTGGCGCTGGTGGAGAGCAGCCGCGCCGCGATCGCCGACGTATTGCACGGCCGCGACGACCGGCTGATCGTCGTCGTCGGCCCGTGTTCGATCCACGACCACGACCAGGCGATCGAATACGGCACGCGCCTCAAAGCGGTGGCGGATTCGCTCGGCGACGATCTGCTGATCGTGATGCGCAGCTATTTCGAAAAGCCGCGCACGACGGTCGGATGGAAGGGCTACATCAACGACCCGCACCTGGACGGCAGCTTCGCCATCAACGAAGGCCTGGAGCGCGCGCGCCGCCTGCTGCTGGAGCTGACGACGCTGGGCCTGCCCACCGGCACCGAGTTCCTCGACCTGCTGAGCCCGCAGTTCATCGCCGACCTGATCGGCTGGGGCGCGATCGGCGCGCGCACCACCGAAAGCCAGAGCCACCGCCAGCTCGCCTCGGGCCTGAGCTGCGCGGTCGGCTTCAAGAACGGCACCGACGGTGGCGTGCGCGTGGCGGCCGACGCGATCCTCGCCGCGCGTGCGCCGCACGCTTTCATGGGCATGACGAAGATGGGCGTGGCCGCGATCTTCGAGACCCGTGGCAACGACGACTGCCACGTGATTTTGCGCGGTGGCAAGGCGCCGAACTACGACGCTGCGCACGTCGCGTCGAGCTGCGAGTTGCTGCGCGCGGCCGGGCTGCGCGAACAGGTGATGGTCGACGTATCGCACGGCAACAGCAGCAAGCAGCACCAGCGTCAGATCGTCGTCGCGCACGACGTGGCGGCGCAGATCGCAGGCGGCGAGCGGCGCATCTGCGGCGTGATGATCGAGAGCCACCTCGAAGAAGGCCGGCAGGACCTGGTGCCCGGCGTGCCGCTCCGACACGGCGTGTCGATCACCGACGCCTGCATCGGTTTTGCGCAGACCGTGCCGGTGTTGCTGGCGCTGGCCGGCGCCGTGCGCACGCGGCGCGCCATGGCCTGAGCTCGGCCAGGGTATCGGCGCCAAATCGGCACGGAATCGGCCGGCGCCATGGCCCACGAAACACGGCCTGCGCTCTAAACTGGTTGCGAACACTTCAGCTTGTCCAGCCCACCATGATGTCCGTTTCCGCGATCGCCTTGTCGGGCATGAACGCAGCGCAGACCGGCCTGCAGGTGACGTCGCACAACATCGCGAACCTCAACACCGAAGGCTTTGTGCGCCAGCAGGTAGTTCAGTCATCGGTGGCGCCGGCCGGCGTGAGCACCACGCTCACGCGCAGCGCCGAGCCGGGCGACGCGATGCTGACCGACATGGTCGGCCTGCTGCAGTCGAAGAACGCGTTCCTCGCCAACCTGGCGGTGTTTCGCCACCAGGACGACGCGCTCGGCTCACTCCTCGACGCCGTGGCCTGAGCGGCCACGCAAAACGTCTCTCTCAGCCCTTGGTGCGCATCGCCGACAGGAACTGTTGCGAGCCGGCCGCGAGCATGCGCGCGTCGGAACCGAGCGTGACGAAGCGGTAACCCATCGCGACGCGGGCCAGCGCCCCGGCGGCCACACCGTTGTGGATGCCGCACTGCACACCGTGCGCCTTGGCGCGCTCGGCGATGTGGGCAATCGCCTGCGCGACCGGTGGGTCGACGTCGTCGAACACCGGCCGGCAACCCATCGACAGCGACAGGTCCGACGGGCCGATGTAGATCGCGTCGAGCCCCTCGACCGAGAGGATGTCGTCGAGCTTGTCGAGCGCCTGCGCGGTTTCGATCATCGCGAACGCGACCACCGTGTCGTTGGCCGCAGCGGGATAGTCGGCGCCACCGTACAGCAGCGCGCGCACCGGGCCGAAGCTGCGCGTGCCACGCGGCGCGTAGTGCGTGTAGGCGACGAGCTTCTGGGCGTCTTCACGGCTGTTGACCATCGGGCAGATCACGCCGTAGGCACCCGCGTCGAGCGACTTCATGATGATGCCCGGCTCCAGCCACGGCACCCGCACCACAGGCACCGTGGCGGTGGTCGAGATCGCCTGCAGCATCGTCACCATCGCGGCGTAGTCGATCACACCGTGCTGCAGATCGATGGTGAGCGAGTCCCAGCCCTGGTGCGCCATGGTCTCGGCCGAGAAACTGTTGCCGATCGCGAGCCAGCCGTTGACCACGGCCTGGTCGTTTTTCCACATCGTGCGCAGGCGGTTTTCTCTCATGGGGATCTCCGGTGTCGGGTGGTGGGGGCTTTGAAGCTCAGTCGAGCTTGACGCCACTTTGCGTGACCACGCTCGCCCATTTGATGCGCTCGCGGTCGAAGAACTGCGTGAACTCGGGTGGCGACATCGTATAGACCTCGGCACCCTGCGCCGTCAGACGCGAGCGCACTTCGGGTGAGCGAATGATGCGGGTCAACTCGGCGGCGAGCCGCGCCACCACTGCGGGCGGCGTACCGTTCGGCACGAGCACGCCCTGCCAGGTGCCCGACTCGAAACCCTTCACGCCCTGCTCGGCGATGGTGGGCACGTCGGGCAGCATCGGCACGCGCGTGGCGCGCGACACGCCCAGCACCTTGAGCTTGCCCGACTGCACGAAGAGCAGCGTGGCGAGCATGCCGTTCATCAGCACCTGGGTCTGGCCGCCGATCGTGTCCTGGATCGCCTGCGAGCCCCCCTTGTACGGGATGTATTCCCACTTCGCGCCGCTGGCGCGTTCGACCGCCACGCCCGCCATGTGCGGCGCGCTGCCCATCGCGGTGACGGCGAAGTTGAGCTTGGTGGTCTTCGACAGCGCGACCAGTTCCTTGAGGTTGTTCGCCGGCACCGACGGGTGCACCACCAGCAGGTGCGGCGAATAGGCCAGCATGCCGACGCCGCTCAGGTCCTTGCTCGGGTCGAAGGGCAGCTTGTTGTAGACCGACGAGGTGATCGCAAGCGCGCCCACGTCGCACAGCAGCAGCGTGTAGCCGTCGGCCGGCGACTTGGCGACGACATCCGTGCCGGTGTTGCCGTTGGCGCCGGGTTTGTTCTCGACGACGACGGTCTGCTTGAGCGCTTCCGACAGCGGCTGGCTGATGGCGCGCGCGATGATGTCGGACGAGCCGCCCGGCGTGTAGGGCACGACGATGCGGATCGGCTTGGCCGGCCAGGCCTGGGCCTGTGTGGAGGCGGGGGCGACCAGCAGGGCGCTGCAGGCCACCAGCGCCGATGACAAGGTGCGAAGTTTCATGCGGTCTCCCAGGCCCCTCAGGCCAGTGTGTAGGCGGTCTTCACGGTCGTGTAGAACTCGGCCGCGTAACGGCCCTGTTCGCGCGAGCCGTAGCTCGAAGCCTTGCGGCCGCCGAAAGGCACGTGGTAGTCCACCCCCGCGGTCGGCAGGTTGACCATCACCATGCCGGCTTGCGCGTGGCGCTTGAAGTGCGTGGCATGTTTGAGCGAGGTCGTCGCGATGCCCGTCGCCAGACCGAACGGCGTGTCGTTGGCGAGGAACAAGGCTTCTTCATAATTCTTCGCGCGCAGCACGCTGACCACCGGGCCGAAGATTTCCTCGGTGTTGATGCGCATCGCAGGCGTCGTTTCGGTGAACAGCGCCGGCGCGAAGTAGAAGCCCGGCGCGCCATCGACGTTGTGCGCGATGGCCTGCCCGCCAGCGGCGAGCTTCGCGCCTTCGGCCTGGCCGATGGCGATGTATTCGAGGTCTTGCGCGAGCTGGCGTTCGTCGACAACCGGGCCGATGTCGGTGCCTTTTTTGCGCGCGTCGTCGACCTTCAGCGTCTTGATGCGGTCGACCATCGCGGCCACGAAACGATCGTGGATGCCTTCGGTGACGATGACCCGCGACGAAGCCGTGCAGCGTTGTCCAGTGGAGAAAAACCCGCTCTGCAGTGCGCAGTTCACGGCCACGTCGAGCTCGGCGTCGTCGAGCACGACGAACGGGTTCTTGCCACCCATCTCGAGCTGGAACTTGGCCATGCGCGCGACACACGCCGCCGCCACGCGCTGGCCCGTGGCGACCGAGCCGGTGAAGCTGATGCCGGCCACGCGTGCATCGTCGAGCAGCACGGTGCCGACTTCCGAGCCGCGCCCCATCACGAGGTTCAGCACGCCCTTGGGCAGGCCGCTGCGCGAGAGGATGTCGGCCAGCGCCCAGGCCGAACCCGGCACCAGATCGGCGGGCTTGAAAACGACGCAGTTGCCGTGCGCGAGCGCCGGCGCGATCTTCCAGGCCGGTATCGCGATCGGAAAGTTCCACGGCGTGATCAGCCCGATCACACCGAGCGGCTCGCGCGTGATCTCGACACCGACGCCTGGCCGCACCGAAGGCATGGTCTCGCCACCCGGGCGCAGCGCCTCACCTGCAAAGTACTTGAAGATGTTGCCGGCGCGGGCCACTTCGCCGATCGCTTCGGGCAGCGTCTTGCCTTCTTCGCGCGCCAGCAGGTCGCCGAGCTCGGCGCGCCGCGCCAGGATCTCGGTGCCGGCGGCATCGAGGATGTCGAAGCGCTGTTGCGGGGTCGAGAGCGACCAGGCCGGGAATGCCGCCTGTGCAGCGGCGACCGCGCTGCGCGCCTGCGCTGCATCGGCCTGCGCGTATTCGCCGACGAGGTCGCGGGTATCGGAAGGGTTGATGTTGCGCGAGACGCGGGCGCCTTCCACCCATTCGCCGTTGATCAGATTCTTGTGCATGAGGCCTTCTTTCGATGCGTGAAGTGGGTGAAGAGAAGGGTTTTACTGCGGCCCGAGGCCCTGGATCAATTCGCGCAATTGTTCGAACTCGGCCGGCTTCAGGTCTGACAGCGGCGGGCGCACCGGGCCGGCCGTGTGGCCGACGATCGTGGCGCCGGCTTTCACGATGCTCACGGCATACCCCTGGCCGCGGTTGCGGATCTCGAGGTAGGGCAGGAAGAATTGGTCGAGCAGCCGGCCCGTGGTGACCCTGTCGCCGGCGGCGTAGGCGTTGTAAAACTCCATCGCGGTGCGCGGAATGAAGTTGAACGCCGCCGACGAATACACCGGCACACCGAGCGCCTTGTAGGCATGCGCATACACCTCGGCCGTGGGCAGCCCGCCGAGGTAGGCGAAACGGTCACCCATCTTCTGGCGCACCGCGACCATCATCTCGATGTCGCCCAGCCCGTCCTTGTAGCCGATCAGGTTCGGGCAGCGTTCGGCCAGTCGCGCCAGCGACGCCGGCGCGAGGCGGCAGCTGCCGCGGTTGTAGACGATCACACCCAGGCGCACGCTGGCGCAGACGGCGGCCACGTGTTCGACCAGCCCGTCCTGCGTCGCTTCGGTCAGGTACGGCGGCAGAAGCAGCAGGCCCTGCGCGCCGACCCGTTCCGCCTCCTGTGCGTACTTGATCGCCAGCGTGGTGCCGCCACCGGCGCCGGCGACGATGGGCACGCGCCCGCGGCAGGTCTCGACCGCGGTGCGCACCACGTCGGCGAACTCGCCCGGTTCGAGCGAGAAGAACTCGCCGGTACCGCCGGCCGCGAACAGCACGGTCGCGCCGTAAGGCATCAGCCATTCGAGCCGCTCGGTGTAGCCGCGCGGCTCGAAGCGCAGCGCAGCGTCGAAGTCGGTCAGCGGAAATGACAGCAGGCCGGAAGACAGGGCGTGTTTGAGTTCTTGCGGGGTCATGGTGAGGTTTTCAGGCGACGAACGAACCTGATTTGCGAATCTTGTTGTCAGTCATCATACAACTAGGTCGATGGAAGTCAACCGCCTTTCGCCGGCCGCGCGCCGCGTTTCGGCTCAGGCGGCGACGCCGCTGTTGGCGCGCCGGCGCCGCTCGCGGCTGTTCGCCAGGTGCGTGCGCATGGCCGCGCGCGCGGCGTCCGGGTCCTGGTTGGCGATGGCGTCGCAGATGTTCTCGTGCTCGCCGTTGACGCGCCGGAGGTAGCCCCGCCGCTCTTCGCTCAGCGCCTCGGCCGGGTCGAGCCGGGCGCGCGGAATGATCATCAGTCCGAGTGTGCCCATCAGGTCGGTGAAGTGCGGGTTCTGCGTGGCACGCGCGATCTCGAGGTGGAACTGGAAGTCGGGCCCGACCGCGTCGCGGCCTTCTTCGATCGCGCTCGCAAAAGCGTCGAGTGCGGTGCGCATTTCGCGCAGGTTTTCAGGGGTGCGACGCTGGGCGGCGAGGCCCGCGGCTTCGGTCTCGACACCGATGCGCAATTCGAGCACCGCGATCACGTCGCGCAGGGTCGCGAACTGCTCGGGCGCGATGCGAAACGGCGTGGCGTCACCGAGGCCGACGACGAAGGTGCCGATGCCGTGGCGTGTCTCCACCAAGCCCGAGGCCTGCAGCTTGGAGATGGCCTCGCGTACCACGGTCCGGCTGACGCCGAACTCGGCCATGATGGCCGCTTCGGTCGGCAGCTTGTCGCCCGGCGCGACGCGCCCGTCGCGCACGCGGTCGCCGATCGACTCGACCAGCTGCAGTGCCAGCGGGCGCGCTCGGCGGCGGGTGGGCAGCATTGTTTCCATCATGGTCTCCGTGTATTCCCTGATATCTCAGCCTTGACTTCCGACTGTGAGCTGGCAAACAATGTTGTACGACAACTGATGACCGATGACAAGCCCCGGCTTTCACTCTACCCGATGCCGAATCCTGCTGTTTCCTGCCCGCGCGTCGCGCGTTTGCTGCTCACCGGCGCCGCCGGTGGCCTCGGCAAAGAGTTGCGCCCGCGCCTGAAAGCGTATTGCGACGTGCTGCGCCTGAGCGACATTTCCGCCATGGCGCCGGCCGCCGCAGGCGAAGAGGTGGTCGTCGCAGCGTTGCAAGACGCTGCCGCCGTGCACGAACTGCTGCGCGGCGTGCAGGCGGTCGTGCACCTGGGCGGCGTCTCGGTCGAGGGCCCGTTCGAGCCGATCCTGCAGGCCAACATCGTCGGCGCCTACAACCTTTACGAAGCGGCGCGAAAGCACGGCGTCAAGCGCATCGTGTTCGCCAGCTCGAACCACGTGACCGGTTTCTACCGGCAAGACGAAGTGATCGACGCGCGCATGCCGATGCGCCCCGATGGCCACTACGGCCTCTCAAAGGCCTTCGGTGAAAACCTGGCGCAGTTCTACTTCGACCGTTACGGCATCGAGACCGTGAGCCTGCGCATCGGCTCATCGTTCCCCGTGCCGGTCGACCGCCGCATGCTCGCCACCTGGATGAGCTACGACGACCTCGAGCGCCTAGTCGTGGCCGCGCTCGGCGCGCCGGTGGTCGGGCACTCGGTGATCTACGGCATGTCGGACAACAGCACCACGTGGTGGGACAACACGCCCGCCCGCCACATCGGCTACCGCCCGCAAGACAGCTCCGAGCCGTTCCGCGCCGCGGCCGAAGCGCGCCAGCCGACGATCGATTCGACCGACCCGGTCGCGCTTTATCAGGGTGGCGGTTTCGTCACCAAAGGCCCTTACGGCTAACTCAGCCTTCATCCCCGGAGACAACCATGACTTCTTTTCAACTCAAGACCCTGCCCGGCATGCTCGCGGTCGCCGTGCTGGCGCTCGCCGCGTCGTCGTCGATGGCACGCACCTTCCGCTCGGCCGAAGTCCACGCCAAGGACTTCCCGACCAATCAGGCCGTGATGTTCATGGGCGAGGAACTCTCGAAAGCCACCGGCGGCAAGGACACGATCAAGATCTTCGGCGACAGCTCGCTCGGCTCCGAGAAAGACACCGTCGAGCAGGTCAAGATCGGCGCGCTCGACATGGTGCGCGTCAGCTCCGCGTCGTTCCACGGCATCGTGCCCGAGTCGGTGATCCCGTCGCTGCCCTTCCTGTTCCGCGACATCGAGCACTTCCGCAAGACCATGTACGGGCCGCAGGGCGACAAGATCCTCGCGGCGTTCGACAAGGCCGGCTTCATCGGCCTGGCGCTCTACGAAAGCGGCGCGCGTTCGGTCTACTCCAAGAAGCCGATCAAGACCCTGGCCGACATGAAGGGCATGAAGATCCGCGTGCAGCCGTCCGACCTGATGGTCAGCCTGGCCAGCGCGATGGGTGCCTCGCCCACACCGATGCCGTTCGCCGAGGTCTATACCGGCCTGAAGACCGGCCTCGTCGACGCGGCCGAGAACAACTACCCGTCGTATGACGAAAGCAAACACTTCGAGTCGGCGCCGGTCTTCTCCGAGACCATGCATGTGATGACGCCCGAGGTGCTGGTGTTCTCCAAGAAGATCTGGGACACGCTGACCAAGGAAGAGCAGGTCGCGATCCGCGCCGCCGCCAAGGCTTCCGTGCCGTTTTACGTGAAGCTGTGGGAGCCGCGCGAGGTCGCTGCCAAGGCGGCGGTCGTCAAGGGCGGCGCCAAGATCATTCCGGCGGCCGAGATCGACCGCAAGAGCTTCGTCGAGGCCGAGAAGCCGGTCTGGGACAAGTTCGCCACCACGCCGGAGCTGAAGGCGCTCGTCACCGACATCACGAACGCCAAGTGACCTGACGGCGGAAGCGTTGCGATGAACCTGCTGACTGCGGTCAACTCGCGGCTGTCGCGCTGGGCGATGTACATCGCCTGCGCCTGCCTGCTCGGTCTGCTCAGCGTCGTCGTGTACGGCGTCGTGCTGCGCTACGTGTTCAACAACGCGCCGCCGTACGTCGAGCAGGTGGCGCTGCTGCTCGTGATCTCGGTGGCGATGTTCGGCGCCGCCGCCGGCGTGCGCGACGCCGGCCACATCGGGCTGGACTCGCTGGTGGCGATCTTGTCCACGCGGGTGCAGTTCTGGTGCAGCCTCGTCGTCTTCGTGCTCAGCATCGTCTTCGGCCTGGCGCTGATGGCGGGCAGTGTCGAGATGGCGATCTCGACCTATGCCAGCACGATCCCGACGCTCGGCCTCTCAGAGGCTTGGCGCTACCTGCCGGTCGTGCTCGGCGGCATCCTGATCGCCGTGTTCTCCATCGAACACCTGATCGCTCGGCTCCAAGGCACCAAGGTGATTCGCTCATGGCACTGACCGTTCTCTGTCTGGGGTTCGTCCTCCTGCTGATCCTGGGCGTGCCGGTCGCGTTCGCGATCGGCCTGGCGTGCCTCGCGACCTTCGCGGTCGAAGGCCTGCCGTTCGAGACCGCGATCCAGATGATGGTCTCGGGCATGAACGTGTTCTCGTTCCTCGCCATCCCGTTCTTCATCTTCTCGGGCGAGCTGATGCTGCACGGCGGCATCGCCGACAAGATCGTCGACTTCGCGCGCAGCCTGGTCGGGCACTGGAAGGGCGGCCTCGGCCTGGCCAACGTGGTCGCGTCGACGCTGTTCGGCGGCGTCTCCGGCTCGCCGGTGGCCGACACGTCGGCGATGGGCGGCGTGATGATCCCGATCATGAAGCGCGAGGGCTACAGCGCGGCGTACGCCGTCAACGTGACGACGCACGCGTCGCTCTCCGGCGCGCTGATGCCGACCTCGCACAACATGATCATCTATGCCTTCGCCGCGCAAGCCGCGACCGGCATGATCGGCACGCACGTGATCAAGGGCGTGTCGATCGGCGACCTGATGTTCGCGGGCCTGATCCCGGTGTTCTGGATCATGGTGTGCATGCTCGTCGCCGCCTACTGGCAGGCCGCGAAGTACGGTTACCCGAAAAGCGTCGACGGCAAGACCATGGTGCAGCGCTTCCCGGGCTGGGCCGCGGTGCTGCAGGCCTTCATCGCCTCGCTGCCGGGGCTGGGCGTGATCGCGATCATCCTGGTCTGCGTGATGGAGGGCATCACGACTGCGACAGAGGCCGCGGCCATCGCGGTCACGTATTCGCTGCTGCTGACGGTGGTGGTTTACCGCACCATGACGCGCGTGAACCTGATGAAGTCGCTGGCGCGCGCCTCGAAGACCACCGGCGTGATCCTGCTGCTGATCGGCGTGTCGAACATGCTGCGCTACCAGATGGCCTACCTCGAGATCCCCGACGCGATCGAGGCTGCGCTGCTGACCGCCACCACCACGCCGTGGGTCATGCTGCTCTACATCAATATCATCCAGATCATCCTCGGCATCTTTCTCGACATGGCGGCGCACATCCTGATCACGACGCCGCTGTTCCTGCCGCTGGCGATCCAGATGGGCGTGGGCCCGGTGCAGTTCGGCATGATGCTGCTGCTGAACTGCGCGCTCGGCCTCGTGCACCCGCCAGTCGGCACGGTGCAGTTCGTCGGTTGTGCGATCGGCAACATTTCGATCGGCGAGGCCACCAAGACCGCGTGGCCCTACTACCTCGCGATCTTCATCGCGATCACGCTGGTGACCTACGTGCCGGCCTTCTCGACCTGGCTGCCCACCCTGATCACCGGCCACGTGGTGCTCTGAGAGGGCCGGCACTGTGCCTTCGCCGCACTGCGCGGTCTATGTGTCGAACGCCGAGAGCGGCGACATCCATGTGCTGCAGTTCGACCCGGCGAGCGGCGCACTGACGACGGTGCAGCGGGTCGAGATCGGTGGGACCGTGATGCCGCTCGCGCTCAGCCCGGACCGGCGTGTGCTCCACGCGGCGCGCCGTTCCGAGCCGCACGCGGTCTTGAGCTTCGCGGTCGATGCGAACAGCGGTGCACTCTCGCGGCTCGGTGAAGCGCCGCTGCCGCACAGCATGGCGTACATCGCCACCGACCGCAGCGGGCGCTGGCTGCTCAGCGCTTCGTATGGCGGGAACCTCGTGGCGGTCAGCCCGATCGGCGCCGACGGCGTGGCGCAGGCAGCCACGCAAACCGTTCCGACCGGGCCGAACGCGCACTCGATCGTCACCGACCCGTCGAACAGTTTTGTCTTTGCCACCAACCTCGGCGCCGGGGTCGTGCTGCAGTTGCGCTTCGACGCCACCACCGGCCAGCTCACGCCGAACGAGTTGCCGAGCATCGCGGTGCGCGCCGGTGCCGGGCCGCGCCACCTGGCGTGGCACCCCGACGGCCGCGTGCTCTACCTCCTCAACGAGCTCGACGCATCGATCGACGTGTTCGCGTTCAGCGCCGGGCTCGGCACGCTCGCGCACCTGCAGACCGTGGCCAGCCTGCCGAGCAGCTTCAGCGGCACGCCCTGGGCCGCCGACCTTCACCTCACGCCCGACCGGCGTTTTCTCTACAGCAGCGATCGGCGCTCGAACCTGCTTTCGGCCTTCTCGGTCGAGCCCGCGAGCGGCCGGCTGAGCCTGATCGGCCACACGCCGGCTCCGACCGAGCCGCGTGGTTTCAACATCACGCCCGATGGCCGTTGGCTGATCGCGGCGGGCCAGGCTTCGCACCGCGTCGGCGTCTACCGCATCGACCCGCGGAACGGCGCGCTCGAGGCCTTGAACGAGCACGCCGTGGGCCGCGGACCGAACTGGATCGAGACGGTCCAACTGACCTGAGCCGCGCGTAGGACGCGGCCGACACCGTGTTGCGCCTTCGGCCGGTGGCCGCGCCAACGCGGCAACATTAAGGTGGAGGCTCTTGCAACCAAGGGGTCTTCATGAACCACGCCAAACTCATTCTGGCCGCCGCACTGGTCGGCCTTTCTTCTGCCGCGATGGCCGACATCGACACCGACCGTGATCAGCGCATGAACAGCGCGCTCGAGAACTACCGCAGCAGCGACGCTGCCGCGAAAAACCCGGAACCGGGCCCGTTCGCCCGCGCCGAAGAAGCGACCAGGCGTGGCGCACGCAAGGCCGGCCACGCGATCAAGCATGGCGCCCAGCGCGCCGGCCAGGGCATCGCGACCGGTGTCGAAAAGACCGGCGACGCGCTGCGCCGCACCGGCGAGAAGATCAAGGAATCGACGACACCGGCAAACTGACGGTGTCGCGCAGCGGCACACGCAGGCTCACGCGCGTGCCGCCGCTGCTGAAGACAACATCGAGCGAACCTCCGAGGCGCTGGGCACGCGAACGCATGTTGGCCTGACCGCGGCCGCGGCTGCCGGCGGCAGGTTCGGTCGAGGTGGCGCCGCGGCCGTTGTCGGCAATCTCCAGCGTCAGCATGTCGCCCTCGTGGGCGAGATGCACCGCCACCAACTGCGCCTGGGCGTGCTTGAGCACGTTGGTCAATGCTTCCTGCGCGATGTGCAGGATTTGCAGCGCGTCGTGTGCTGCGATCGTGAGCACCGCGTCGGGCAGTTCCACGCGCCAATCGGTGGCGAGCCCGGCCTCGCTCAGCCGCGCGTCCCAGCGGAAGTGGAAGTTGCCGAAGGCGGTGCGAAAGTCCTGGTCCTCCGAGGCCAGCGCCTCGATCGAGACGCGCATCTGGTCGATCGCGCCCCGCAGCGTGTCGGTCATCGCCGTGGCATCGAGTGCGCCGCGCTCGGCACGCGACAGCGAGGTGAAGAGCTGCGAGCCCAACCCGTCGTGCAGGTCACGCATGATGCGCTGGCGTTCGTCGGTCGCGGCCTGTTCGCGCTGCAAGGTGGCGATGCGCTCGTAACTCGCGGCGATCTCTAGCTCGCGTTGTTTCACGCGTGCTTCGAGCGTGCGGTTGGCGGCCTCGACGGCGCCGAGCGTGCCGACGAAGCGCATCGCCAGCAACACCCCCATCACCACCAGCAACAGGTTGGCGGCGTGGTGCAGCAGGAAGTAGCGCTCTTGTGACCAGTTCGGCAGCAGCGCTTCGATCAGCGGCGAGCTCGACGCCACGAGCTGGTCGTGCAGCCCTGCAACGAAAGCGAGCGCCACAGCCACCGCGATCGACAGCGTCGCCGCGCTGCGCTGGCGCCAGGCCGCGGCGAAGGCGACCACCGCCAGGCCCAGGCCGATCGGCGCGAGCCCGGCCACCCACCAGCGGCCCGCAAAGTTTTCGCCGCCGATCAGGTAGGCCAGCGGGCCGAGCGCCCAGTAGCCGAGCAAGCCGCGCGTGACCGCCACGCGTGACCAGCCCGCCAGGCCGAGCGTGAACAGCGCCATCACGATCACGAAGCCGCCGGTGCTGACGAAGTACAACAGGCGCCAGGCGTCCCACAGCGCCGGGTTCATCGTGTCGAACAGGAAGGTCGTGGTGCGCAGCGCCCACAACAAGGTGGCCAGACCGAACAGGCCGTAGAGCACCTCGTCGCGGCGACGCCACCAGATCAGCAGCACCAGCATGCCGACGACCGCGCCGGTGATCACGGTGACGACCGGCACGGTGCGTACGAAGAACAGGCGGCGGTCGAAGGCCGGCTGAAGCGCGGCTTGCGGCCCGAGCACGAGGCGCGGCAGCAGCGTCTCGTCCATCTGGTGCGCCGCCACGGCGCGCAGCAGCAGCACGTTGCCTTGCGGACGCAGCGCGGCAGCGGGCAGCGGCAGCAGCAGCGGCCGTTCCCAGCGCACGCGCAGCGTGGGCGAGTTCTGCGGCACCTCGCCCGCCAGTTCGCCGTTCAGCCAGACGCGGCCGCCGCCGTAGAGGTAGGGCAGGTAGAGCATCCAGAAGCCGTCGGCGGCATCGGCATCGAAGTGCACGCGGTACCAGGCCACGTCGGCCTGCTGCGTGTCGGCAAGCGCCACCACTTTCCAGCGCGGGTCGTCGGGCGCGGGCGCGTCGGTCTGGGCCGAGGTGATCACCTCGGCTTGCATCGGCTCGACCGGCGCTGCCTGCGCCGCACCGAGCCGGGCGGCGAAGGACAGCGCGGCGAGACTACAGCAGGCCCATCTGGCCAGCTTCATACACGGCCTCGCCGCGCGAGTGCACGGCCAGCTTGCGGTAGATGTTCTTCACGTGGGTCACGACGGTGTGCGAGGAGATGTCGAGCAGGCCGCCCACCGCCTCGAAGCTGAAGCCCTTCGCGACGAGACGCAGGATCTCGGTTTCGCGCGTTGACAGCGGCGAGGCCTCGGCCGGCGGTGTGGCCGCAGGCGCGGGTATGGGCGCAGACACAGGCGCCGCTGCGCTCGGCGCGATGCGAAAGCGCGAGAGCACCCGCCGCGCGATGCTCGGGCTGATCGGTGCGCCGCCGGCGCGCAACTCGTGGATCGCCGAGGCGATGCGCGGTGCCTGCGCGTCTTTCAGCAGGTAGCCTGTGGCGCCGGCCTCGATGCTGCCCATCACGTGCACGTCGTCGGCGAACATCGTCACGACGAGAACGTCGCAGCCGGGGTGGTGGCGCGCGGCGTGGCGAATGAGCTCGACGCCGCCGATGTCGGGCAGCCCGAGGTCGACCAGCATCACGTCGGGCGGTTGCGCGTCGAGCATCGCCAAACCTGCGCGCCCGGTCGACACGCCGCCGATCAGGCGCAACCCGGCGTCGGCCAGCACCGCCTCGGTAAAGCGCTGCAGAAACTCCGGTTCGTCTTCGACGATCAATACGCTGGTGCTCATCCCCGAACCTCTTCGTGTGCTGCGGCCGATTCTGCACGCTCGCTGCGCGCCCGGCCTACCGCGAACACGGCATACCGCGTTGGCGGTATCGCCAGCGCGGCGCTGCGCCGATAAGGTTGCGGTCATCAACAACGGAGACGCTCCATGAACACCTCGACCACCACCCGCACCGCCGCCCTCTTCGCCGCGATCATCGTCACCTTCAGCGGCGTCAAGCTGATGGCCGACTACGCCCGCCCCGCCGACGCGCCGGTGTCGCTGGCCCAGGCCGAAGCCGGCTCGTCGGCGGCGCGTGGCACGCTGCCGCGGACGCAGGTCTCGCAGCGCGGCGGGGCGGCGCGTGCCACCACTTTCCCGGCCGACCGCTCCGCCACGCTCGCCGAAACCGCGCGGCTGCGATAGTCTGTGTGGCACCGCTTCAAGGAGCCACGATGGGCTTGCAGGCTTTCGTTCAACGCGCCCGATCGGCGCTGGCTGCCCCCACGCTCTACTGGCTGAGCTTCGGCGGTTCGCCTTCGGGCCCGGCGCAGCCCGGCACGCCGATCGATCTGGCGCGTGAACTCGAGCGCGCGCGCCTCGCCCGCCCGGAGGTCTACAAAGCCTACATGGCCGCGCTCGAATCGTCTGGGCTGGCCATCGCGGCGCTGCCCAAAGTGGCGTGCGACTGCTCCGGCTTCGTCTGCTGGGCACTCGGCGTGGCGCGCGACGGTTCGCCGCTGCCCGGCGGCTGGATCAACACCGATGCGATGCACGCCGACGCAGCGGGCGCGCAACGCCTGTTCGTGCCGGTCGACAAGGCGCAGCCGGGAGACTTGCTGGTCTACCCGAAGCCACCGGGC
>JANYFX010000762.1 GCA_025359585.1 Rhizobacter sp.
CCTGCCAGCGCTGTCCGGCCCGGTCGACATGCCCGACAAGACGGTCAGCGAAGGTCTGTTCGACCTGATGTACGCAGTGCCGAATCAGCGCATGGCGCACGTCGCCACGCGCAGCGGCGTGCCGGTCGGCTTCTGGCGTTCTGTGGGTCATTCGCACAACGCGTTTTTCTCCGAAGCCTTCATCGACGAGCTGGCGTTCGAAGCGAAGCAGGACCCGGTGCAGTTCCGCCTGGGCTTGCTCAAGGAAGCGCCGCGCTACGCCGCCGTGCTGAAGCTCGCGGCCGAAAAAGCCGGCTGGCCCGGCTTCGGCGCTGCGCGTGTGCTGCCCGCCGGCCGCGCGCGCGGCGTGGCGCTGCACGAGAGCTTCGGCAGCATCGTGGCGCAGATCGTCGAGGTCTCGCTGGAAGGCGGCAAGCCGCGTGTGCACCGCGTCGTCTGCGCGGCCGACGTGGGCACGGTCGTCAACCCCGGGATCGTCGCGCAGCAGATGGAGGGTGCGGTGATCTTCGCCTTGAGCGCGGCGCTGTACGGCCGCATCGACATCGAAGCGAGCGTGGTGAAGCAGAAGAATTTCCCCGACTATGCGATGGTGAAACTCGCCGATGCGCCGCGCATCGAGACGTATCTGGTGTCCAGCACACGCAGCCCCGGCGGGGTCGGCGAGCCCGGCACGCCGCCGCTCGCGCCGGCATTGGCGAATGCGCTGTTTGCACTGACAGGCAAACGTTTGCGCGAATTGCCGCTGGTGGTTTAGTTCAGCGACTCGGCCGCCTGCGCGCGCACATGGCGCGCCAGCGAGTGCCGCAGCTTCGGCGCGTCGATCGGCTTGGTGAGGAAGTCGTTCATGCCGGCGCGCATCGCGTCGTCGCGCTCCGAGACGAGTGCGGCAGCGGTCAAGGCCAGGATCGGCAGGCGGTGCGCGGCGTAGTGGCGGCGCAGCTCGCGGGCCGCTTCGTGGCCGCTCATCACCGGCATCTGCACGTCCATCAGCACCGCGTCGAACGGGTCGCCCTGGCTGGCGGCGTGGTGCACCGCCTCGACCGCCATCTTGCCGTCGTGCGCCTGCGCCACGCGCACGCCCCAGTGTTCGAGCATCGCCACCACGATCATCATGTTGACGGGGTTGTCTTCGACCATCAGCACGCGCGCGCCGAACAGGCGGTCGATGTCGCTCGCTTCGGTGCTGGCGGGTACTTGCGCCGGCTCGGCGGCCGGCAGCGGCAACTCGGCCCAGAAGGTGCTGCCCTGACCCGGTGTGCTGTGCAGGCCGACTTCGCCACCCATCAGCCGCGCGAGTTCGCGGCAGATCGACAGGCCCAGCCCGGTGCCGCCGAAACGCCGCGTCGTCGAGGAATCGCCCTGCGAAAACGGCATGAACAGGCGCGCCTGCGTGGCCGGCTCCACGCCCGGGCCGGTGTCGACGACGACCAGCCGCACCCAGCCCTGCGCCGTGGTCGAGGCTTCGATGCGCACCTCGCCACGCTCGGTGAACTTGAGGCCGTTGGTGATGAAGTTGGAGAGGATCTGCCGCACCCGCACCGTGTCGCCGCGCACCGTGTCGGGCACGTCGTGTCCCACCTCCAGCGCGAGCGTCAGGCCCTTCACGTCGGCGAGCGACTGGTAGGCGTGGTGCACCGCCTGCAGCGTCTCGCGCAGGCCGAAGGGCACGTCTTCGAGCGTGATCTTGCCGGCTTCGATCTTCGAGACATCGAGGATGTCGGAGATGATGCCCGACAGGCTTTGCGCGCTGTCGAAGATCTGGTTCAGGTACTGCTGGCGGCGCGCGTCGATCAGGTCTTCCTGCATCGCCAGCCGGGCCAGACCGAGCAGGCCGTTGAGCGGCGTGCGGATCTCGTGGCTGGTGTTGGCCAGAAACGCCGACTTGGCGCGGCTCGCGGCTTCGGCGGCATCACGTGCCGAGGCCAGCGCCTGGTCGAGCCGGCGCCGTTCGGTGATGTCTTCGGCGATCCAGATCGTGCCGCCGCGGCTCGGGTCGTTGCGGTCGACCGCCTGCGCGAGCAGACGGCACCAGAAGTCGCTGCCGTCGTGGCGACGCATGCGCCGTTCGATCTCGAATGGCTGGCCCACCGCCAGCAACGGCTCGGCCTGGCTGCCGATCTCGGCGTACTCGGCGTCGCTGGGCCAGACGGCCGAGCCCGGCTGGTCGCGCAGGGCGCCTGCGTCCCACCCGAACATGCGCTCAAAGTACGGGTTAGCCTGCACAAAGCGCTGGTCGCGCGTGAACGCGATGCCGATCGAGGCGCGCTCCAGAATCGCTGCGTGTTCGAGCCGGGTGCGCTCGGTTTCGGTCACGTCGCGGGCGTTGACGACGAGGTATTCGCGCTGGTCCATCACGAAGCGCGCGCCGGCCAGCAGCATCGAGACCTGCGCGCCCGACTTCGCCACCAGCACCGCCGGCAGCTCGCTTGTGATGCCTTCGCGCGCCAGCCGCGCGGTCAGCTGCGCGGCGCTGCCCGCGTCGCTCCACAGGCCAAGTTCGGCCGGCGTGCGGCCCTGCACTTCTTCGGCCGTGAAGCCGGCCAGGCGCGTGAACGCCGCATTGACCAGCGAAAAACGGCCGCTGCCCATCTCGATCAGCATGATGCAGTCGGGGCTGGTGGCGAACAGGTGCGAGAGCATCGCCTCCGACCGCCGCAGCGCGGCTTCGGCGGCCTGGCGCGCCGTCACGTCGAAGAAGATCGACAACGTGGCCGGGCCGCCGGCGGTGTCCACGCGCACGGCGGTGGCCTGCAGGCTCAGGAAGCGGCCATCGACCGAGCGGGTTTGCAGGTCGATCACCGGCAGGCCTTCGCCGACCGGCAGTGCATCGAGCTGGGCCATGCGCTCGACGACGCGCTTGCGCGTTTCCATCGAAGGGAACAGCGCCATCACGTCCACCCCGTTCATCGCCACCGCGTGCTCGAAGCCGAACAGCCGCGCCGCCGCTTCGTTGGCGTCGAAGACCACGCCGCGGCGGTGCAGGAACAGCGGCGAGGGTGAGCGTGTGAAGAGCTCGCGGTAGCGCGTTTCGGTGGCCTTCACGGCGCGTTGCGCGCGCAACTCGTCGGTCACGTCGCGGGTCACGCCCCAGTAGCCGCTGAAGATGCCGGCTTCGTCGTACTTGGGTTCACCGCTGATGCTGTGGATGCGGGTGCGGCCCTTGTCGTCGCGGCGCCGCACCAGCAGGCCGTTGAACGGGCGATGCGCTTCCAGGTCGGCGCGGTGCGCGTCGAGTTGGTCTTCGTTCAGGCCCATGTCGGCGATGTTCCAGCCGGCGCTGGCATCGCGCTCGCGGCCGGCTTCGATGTCGCGCGTTTCGGCCACGTAGGTGAAGCGGAACTTCTGGTCCTGCTCCCAGTAGCGGTCGGCGGCGATGCGCAGCAGGCCGCGAAAGCGCTGCTCGCGCAAGGCGGCGGTGCGCAGGTAGTGCGTGAGCACACGCGAGATCACGCTGCCGCCGACCCAGCTGCAAATCGCCACGACCCACTGAAACAGCAGCACTGGCAGCCAAGGCGTGGCACCGGCCGGCGCACGCAGCCAGCCCGAGGTTTCGGCCAGCGCGAGCGCGCCGGTTGCGAGCAGGGCCGCCGCGCACAACAACGAACCCCAGCGCCACCCTGTCATGGCGCTGAGCACACAGACGATCAGCGCCAGAAAACCCAGCGCCGGGTGGCGGATGCCGTCGTTCATGGCGGCGGCCACGACGCCGACAAACGCGATCGACAGCAGTCCCACGGCGCACAGGCCCTGGAACACCGGGAACGGCGCTGCGCGGCTTCGCTGCGAAACCCACCGGCACAGCGCGGCGAACAAGGCCAGGCCGGCGACGAGGGTGTTGCGCGCGCCGGAACCGGCCGCGCCGGGAAGCGTGCCGAGAATCAGCGCCGACACCAGCGCCGCGGCACAGGTCGTGTCGAAGTAAAAGCGACCGATCAGGCGCGTGACCGTGCCGCGCATGTCGGCCTCGGTGGTCGGCGTGAGCTGGGTCGCCATGCGTGGGTGGGTTGTGCGCTCAGGCGGTGGCTGCCACGGGCCGGCGCGCCAGGTTCAGCTCGGCGCGGGTGGTGAATGCGGCCTGGCGCGCGGCTTCGGCGAAGTTGTCGCCGCGGCTCGCGTAGAGCACGGCGCGCGACGAGTTCACGATGATCGGCGCGAGCGTTCGGCCATCTGCATCGCCCTGCCAGCCGGCGCGCACGGTGGCGAGCGCATCACCGCCCTGCGCGCCCACACCGGGGATCAGCAGCGGCAGCGTGGGCGCGAGTTCGCGCACACGGGCGATCTCGGCCGGGTAGGTGGCGCCCACCACCAGGCCGAGCTGGCCACTTCGGTTCCAGGGCCCGCTGGCGAGCCGCGCGATGTGCTCGTAGACCTTGTCGCCCGACTGCAGTGTTTGTGCCTGCAGGTCGGCGCTGCCCGGGTTCGAGGTGCGGCACAACAGGATCACGCCCTTGCCTTCGTACTTCAGATAGGGCTCGACCGAATCGAAGCCCATGAAGGGCGAGAGCGTG
>JANYFX010000016.1 GCA_025359585.1 Rhizobacter sp.
CGCGCGTCGATGAACAGAATCTTGTCGTCGGCCTTGCCCTTGTCGAAGAACCACAGCGTGGCCGGCAGGGTGACGGTGTAGAACAAGTTCGACGGCAGCGTGAGCATGCCGTAGATCAGGTTCTTCTCGATCAGCGTGCGGCGGATGTCGGCCTCGGAGTGGCGCGCGTCAGAGGCCGAATTGGCCATCACCAGCGCGGCGCGCCCGCCGGGTTTGAGCGAGGTGGCGAACAGGTTGATCCAGAGGTAGTTGCCGTTGGGCACGGTCTCGGTGTTCTCGTCGCCCTTCTTCGTCTTGCCCTTGTTGCGAGGCACGCCGTAGCTGTTGAAGCGCTTGTCTTTCTCGACCGTGGGCAGGTTCACGTCGTCTACATTGAAAGGCGGATTCGCCATCACGTAGTCGAACGAGCCGAAGCTGGCGAACGGGTCTTCGTAGTAGGTATTGGCCTGGCGAATTTCACCGCGCAGGTCGTTGACTGCCAGGTTCATCTTCGCGAGTTTGACGGTCTCGAGCGTCTTCTCCTGCCCGTACACGTACACGTCGCCCGAAGCATCGACATCGCTGCGGTGTTGCGCGATGAACTGGGCCGACTGCACGAACATGCCACCCGAGCCGCAGGCCGGGTCGTACACCTTGCCGCCGTGCGGCTCGATGATCTCGACCATCAGGCGCACCACCGACCTCGGCGTGAAAAACTCACCACCACCCTGGCCTTCGGACATGGCGAACTCGGCCAGGAAGTATTCGTAGATCTGCCCGAAGACATCGCCGCTGGCGTCGAGCGGAATGTCTGAAAACAGCTTGAGCAAGGCCTTCGGGATCGTCTTGTTCTGCTCGGATCGGGTGAAGCGCCCGTACTCTTCTTGCGGCAACACACCCAGCAGCTCGGGCTTGCTGAGTTCGATCGAGGTCATCGCGCCACGGATGGCCTTGGCGATGTCTTCTTTCTCGGGCAGCGTGAGCAGGTAGTCGTAGCGTGCTTGCGGCGCGAGCGCGAAACCGCACTTCTCGATCGCGATGTCTTGCAACGGCTTCTCGCGCCGGGTGCCCTTGAGCTTCTGGTACTCGGCCAGGATCTCGTCTTCGTGCCGGCGGTACTTGTTGTCGGCAAACTTCAGAAAAATGAGGCCGAGCACCGGCGTGGAGTACTCGCTGGCCTTGAGGTCGGAATTGGCGCGCAGCTTGTCGGCGGCGGCCCAGAGGTCCTTTTCGAGTTTCTTGAGTTGTTCGCGGTTCATGGGTCAGAAGGCAACGCACATCAGGCCAGCGGGGCTGGTGTGGGGGCGATTGTGGCTTCTGGTGTGGCAGGGCTTCAATGCGGGGTTTCAGAGGCGCGCACGCGCGCGCTCGCAGCCTCCAGATCACGCCACGCCGGCTGGCCCGGCGCGAAGCGCTGCCGCATCCAGCCCGCCAGCTGCGCGACCTGCGCATCGTCCAGGTTGTGCCGGAACGCCGGCATGAAGCCGATGTCTTTCGTCGCCGGCTCGCGAATGCCTTCGAGGATCACGCGCAGCAGGTTGTCGGGGCGCGCGCTGTGCAGGTTGCTGTTGAGCGCGAGCGCGATGTTCTGGCCGAGCAATACCGGCCCGTCGCCGTCGTGGTGGCAGGCGCCGCAGGCGGTGGTGAAGAGGCGTTGGGCCGGGCCGACGAGCGTGCGCTCTTGCGCTGCGCTCTGGGCGATCAGGGCCGCCGGCGAAGCCGTTGGGTTCGGTGTGTTGAACGACACCAGATAGACCGCCATCGCGCGCACGTCGGCTTCAGGCAGTTGCGCCAGCTGCTGCACCACCGGAGCCATCGGCCCGGCAGCAACGCCGTGCTCGGCCGAATGGCCGAAGCGCAGGTAGTTGAACAACTGGCCTTCAGTCCACGGCACCGGCGCGTGGCTCAGCGACGTGAGCGGTGGCGCTTCCCAGCCGTCGACCATCGCACCGTCGAGGTGGCCGCTGCCGCCCCGCTCTGCGCCGAGCGCATTGCGTGCGGTGTGGCAACCACCGCAGTGGCCGAGGCCGTTGACGAGGTAGGCGCCGCGGTTCCATTCGGGCGACTGTGTGGTCACAGCCGGCACCGGGCCGGGTGCGAGGTAGAGCGCGTTCCACAGCGCCATCAAAGGGCGGACGCTGAACGGGAACGCGAGCTTCGTTTCCGGCACCTTCGACGCGACGGCCGGCTGCGTCATCAGATGTGCGTACAGCGCCGTCAGGTCGTCGTCGCTCGTCTTCGTGAACGCGGTGTACGGGAACGCGGGGTACAGGTGCTTGCCGTCGCGCGACACGCCTTCGCGCAACGCACGCTGGAACGCGCTGAACGACCACGCGCCGATGCCGGTGGCCACGTCGGGCGTGAGATTGGTGGCGACGACAGTGCCGAAGGGCGTTTCCATTTCGCGGCCGCCGGCGTTGGGCACACCACCGGGGGCGGTGTGGCAGACGATGCAATCGCCGGCCGCAGCGAGCACACGGCCACGCTCGATCGTGGCGGCGGTGTAGACGCTCGCGCTGGTCGCCGCGACCGGCGCGATGGCGGAGCGCCAGCCGAGCAACGCGGCGCCGAGGCCAAATACACCGGCCGTGAGCGCCACAGCCTTCGCCCACGCACTGCGCTGGCGTGGCCACGGCGCGTTGCGCGGTGGTGTGGGCACGGCGCCGGCCAGCAACGGCGGCGATACCCTCGATTCGGTCGACACGTTCAACGCTGCCCGCACCACCTCGGGCGTGAACGGTGGTTCGCGAAAGCGCACACCGGTCGCGTCGAAGATTGCATTGGCGATGGCTGCTGTGCCCGGCACGGACGATGACTCGCCAGCCCCGAGCGGCGGCTCGCCCGGCCGCGGCATCATCATCACCTCGACGACCGGCACCTCGCGAAAACTCAGGATCGGGTAGCTGCCCCACTCGCGCGCCACCGGCAGGTTCATCTTCGCGTCGAGCGGCAGCGCTTCCTTCAGCGCGCGGCTGGTGGTCTGCAGCACGTTGCCGTGGATCTGGTGCTGTACGCCGGCCGGGTTGATCATCAGCCCCGCGTCGTGGCCGACGACGACGCGGCTCACGTGCACGTCGCCGGTCTCGCGGTTCACTTCCACGTCGGCGACCCACGCGGCCCACGCGGCGCCGAAGCCGGGGAACTTGCTGTGCACGTAGCGGGCGTAGGCGAAGCCCTGGCCTTTGAGCACGCTGCCCTCGCTCGCCTGCTGTTGCGGTTGTGTGTGGGCGAGCCAGCCGGCGCGGGCGGCGGTCGCTTTCACCAGATCGCTCGCGCGTTCGTCGTTCAGGTGTTGCAGGCGGAATGCGACCGGGTCGGCACCGGCCGCGGTTGCGAGCTCGTCCACATACGACTCGTGCGCGAACGCGTTCGGCAAGGCCGACACACCGCGCAGCCACGAGGCACGCAGGATCGGCGCCATGTCGTTGGCGACGACGCGCAGGTTGCCGTAGTCGTAAGGCGGCACCGCCGTGCGGTCGCCCATCTCGTAGGCGGTCGATGCCGGCTCGATCGTGCGCGTGAGCAGCAGTGCCAGCGTGGGCGCGCCGTTCGACGGGTACGAGGTTTGAAAGTCGTAGGCCGCGATGCTCGCGTCGGCGTTCAGCCCGCCGTTCACCTGCATCAGCTGCGCCGCACCCTTCGGCTCCCACAGGTGCTCCTGCTCGCGCGCGAGCTGCACCCGCACGGGCGCACGCACGGCGCGCGACAGCAGCGCCGCATCGGCCGCCACGTCGTCGGCGCAGTTGCGCCCGTAACAACCGGCGGCTTCCATGCGGACCACGTCGATGGCCGTGTCGGGCAGACCGGTGAGCAATGCCAGGTCGGCGCGCAGCACGTGCGGGTTCTGCGTGCCGGCCCACACGGTCAGCGCGCCTTCGTGCCAGTCGGCCAAAGCGCATGAGGGGCCGATGGACGCGTGCAGCTGGTAAGGCCACACATAGTTGCGCTGCATCTTTGTTGCAGCATTCGCGATCGCGCAGTCCACATCGCCTTGCTCCAGCAACACGCGCCGCGTGGCCGGGTTGTTGTGCAACGCGTTTTTCAGGTCGCCGAGCGGCTGCATGCCGGGCCACGGTTTCCACACCAGCTTCAACTCGCGCATCGCCGCTTCGGCCTGCTCTTCGCGCTCGGCGACGATGCCGACGAAATCGCGAATCACCACAACCGCGCGAATGCCGGGGATGTGCGCGATCGAACTTTCATCGACCGACTCGAGCGTGTTGCCGATGAACTCGCCCGCATCGACACCGGCATACGGCGGGCGCACGACGCGGCCGTGCAGCATGCCGGGCAGGCGCTTGTCATGGACAAACGTTTCTGCGCCAGTCGCTTTGGCCGTTAGATCGACGCGTGGCGCATCGGTGCCGACGATGCGGTAGTCACTCGACGACTTCACCAGCGCGTCGAACGAGAGCGTGAGTTCAATGTGTCGGCCGTGCAGCAGCGCGTGGTGATCGACTGGCTGCATCCCTGCCTGCGCCACGAGCCAGGCCCGCGCCTGCGCCGCCGCCTGCCGCAGCGGCACGGCGTGGATCTGGATCGACGCACTCGCGATCGTCGCGCCCTGGTTAGGCACGAGCCCCGTGCTGCCCAGCACCATGTTGACGGCGCTCAACTCGACTTCGAGTTCTTCGGCCACGATCTGCGCGAGCGCGGTGCGCAGCCCGGTGCCCAGATCGACGTGGCCGTGCAGCGCGGTGACGCTGCCGTCGCTCCACACCGCGATCAGGATCTCGTCGCCTTCGGCCGGGTTGGCGGGCACGGCGGCCGGTTGACCAGCGATCGGTGCGCCGGGCGACGGTGGCGCGCGGGTGACGAGCAACACGCCGCTCGCGGCACGCAGGTCGGCGCGGCTCGTCGGTGTATCGGCACGACGCATCGTCATGCCTTGTCCATCAGCTCGGCCGCACGTTGCACGGCCCGCAGGATCTCGAGGTGCGCCCCACAGCGGCACAGGTTGTGCGCCAACGCACTGCGGGCTTGTTGTTCCGTGGGATGCGGGCAGCGCTTGAGCAAGGCAACGGTGCTCATGATCATGCCGTTCAGACAGTAGCCGCATTGCGCGGCCTGCGCTTCGATGAAGGCCCGTTGCACCGGATGCAGTTCACCAGGCTTGCCCAGCCCTTCGAGCGTGGTGATGCTGCGCCCTTCGACACCACCGACCGGAATCACACACGCCCGCGCCTCGACCCCATCGACGAACACCGTGCAGGCCCCGCACTCGCCCAGCCCGCAACCGTACTTCGGCGCGTTGAGCTGCAGGTCGTTGCGCAACACCGTCAGCAGCGGCGCATCGCGCGGCACCGCGAGCGACACGGCCCGGCCGTTGACCACCAGCGCGATGCTGGCCGTCACCGCGCCGGGTGCCGCAGGGCTCAAACTGAAAGCCTCAGGCCAGGTCGGCCGACTGGATGCGTTTCACACCCTTGGCCGTCATCGCTTTCCATGCCGCGGCGAGCGAGCCGTTCAGGTCGATGCCGCGCGTGGCGTCTTCGATCACGTACACGGTGAAGCCGGCCTTGCGCACGTCCATCGCCGTCCAGGCGACGCAGAAGTCGGTGGCCAGGCCGGTGATGTACAGCGTCTTGATGCCCCGCGCTTTCAGGTAGCCGGCCAGGCCGGTGGCGGTCTTGTGGTCGGCTTCGTCGAAGGCCGAGTAGCTGTCC
>JANYFX010000018.1 GCA_025359585.1 Rhizobacter sp.
TGATGATGAAGGCCGCCATCATCAGCGCCATCACCGCGTTCTCTGGAATGCCGATGCTCATCAGCGGGATGAAGCTGGTGCGCGCCGCGGCTTCATCGGCAGCGGCTTGCCCCGCCACGCCCTCGATCGCGCCGCTGCCGATCTCGTGCTTGTACTTGCTGACCTTCTTGTCCACCGCATAGGCCGCGAACTGGGCGATCACCGGGCCGCCGCCGGGCAGGATGCCGAGGAACGAGCCGATCACGCTGCCGCGCAAAGCGCTGGGGATGATGCGTTTGAACTCCGGCCACGTGGGAATGAGATTGATCTTGCCGTTGAAGGGCGTGCGCTCGTCCTTGTTGTCGAGATTCTTGGTGATCTCGGCGATGCCGAAGCAGCCCAGCGCGATGCTCACCAGGCCCACGCCGTCGGCCAGAAACGAGAGGTCCATGGTGAAGCGCGGCAAGCCGCTGTTGACATCGGTGCCGATCTGCCCGAGCAGCACGCCGATCAGGCACATGGCCATGCCGTTGAGCAGGCTGCCGGTGGTGACGAAGCTCACGCACACGAAGCCCACCAGCATGAGCGCGCAGTAGTCGGCGGGCCCGAACAGGAAGGCCACTTCGCCCAGCATCGGCGCGAAGAACGACAGCACCACGATCGCGACAGTGCCGCCGATGAAGCTCGACACGCCCGCCGTGAACAAGGCCAGCCCGGTCTGGCCCTTGAGCGTCATCTGGTAGCCGTCGATGCAGGCCACGATGCTGCTGGCGTGCGGGATCTTCATCGTGATGGCGCTGACGCTGTCGCCGTATTGGGCGCCGTAGTAGATGCCCGCCAGCATGATGAGCGCGCCGCTCGTGGGAATGGAATACGTCAGCGGCAGCAGGATGCTGATGGTGGCCAGCGGGCCGAGCCCGGGCAGCAGGCCCACCAGCGTGCCCACCGTGCAGCCGATGGCGCAATACATCAGGTTCTGCCAGGTCAGCGCGATCCCGAAACCGAACGCGAGGTTGTGCAGGACGTCCATCAGTAGAGGGGCAGGTTGAAGCCGAGCAGTTTCTGAAAGGCCAGCCCCATGGCAATCAGGCCGACCGCGATCTTGAGGTTGCGTGCCACGGAATACTGGGCGGTGCCGGCGAACGAAGCACAGAACACCATGAACACGATGCCCACGATCATGTTGAGCAGGTGCGAGATCAGCGCAAATCCGCACAGGCTCGCCAGGATGATGGCGATGTTCTTCGCGTTGAACTCGAGGTGGACACGCTCGACGAAGCGCGAGCGCACCACCGTGATCAACCCGATCAGGAGCAGCAGCGAACTCACCATCAGCGGGAACAGGCCTGGCCCCGCGCGGCTGAAACCACCGATCGGGTAGCGCAGCGACTCGAGCCCGAAGGCCAGCGAGATCGCCATGAGGAACAGGCCTCTGACGAGGTTTCGGTCATTCATGCGGTGGGGGTGGAAGTTGTTGATGCCGTCACACGGCCGGGCGCGCGGATCGAAAGTTGCCGCGTGTCCCCGGAAGGCTGAAGCAGTCTAAGAACGCCACCGCCCGCGGCAGCCTCGGTTTCCACGTAGGACAGGCAACAGACAGCTTGGCGAACGGGCCGATGCAGATGCCATTGCGCTTGTCGAGCCAGGCTCCCGAAGTACCATCGACCTCCGACAAAGCTTTCCTGTCCATGCACGTTCTCATCGTCGAAGACGACTCACCGCTGGCCGCGTCGATCGCCACCGCCATGCGCGCGCGCGGCTGGCGTGCCGACGTCAGCGAGCGCGGTGAGCCGGTGCCCGCTTCGCTGCTGAGAGACGACTACGACGTGCTCGTGCTGGACATCGGACTGCCCGGCATCGACGGCCTCGAAACCCTGCGCCGCGTGCGCGAGCAAGGCTCGCTGCTGCCCGTGCTGATGCTGACCGCGCGCGACACCATCGGCGACCGCGTGTCCGGCCTCGAGTGCGGCGCCGACGACTACCTGGTCAAGCCCTTCGCGCTCGATGAACTGCTCGCGCGGCTGCGTGCGCTGGTGCGCCGGCAGGATCTGCGGCGCGGCGAGACGCTGATCGTCTCGTCCTTGCGCTTCGACGCGGCGGCGCGGCGCGCGCACATCGACGACCAGCCGATCCACCTGTCGGCACGCGAGTGCATCGTGCTGCAGTACCTGATGCTGAAGACCAGCCGCATCGTGGCCCGCGACCAGCTCGCCGCCCTCGTGCCCGGCTGGGGCGCAGGCACTTCCGACAATGCGCTCGAACTGCTGATCTCGCGCCTGCGGGCGAAGATCGAGCCGGGTGGCGTGCGGCTGCGCACCGTTCGGGGCCTGGGCTACCTGCTGGAACCGGCCGTTCCCGGATGACGCGTCACCACAGGACGGAAGCGTGAGCGGGTCGACCCGGCTCCGTCCGCAGCCCAGCCTGCGGGGGGTTCTGCTGCTCTGGCTGCTGCTGCCGCTGCTGTTGCTGATCCCGCTCGCCGCGGCGCTCATCTACGGGCTGGCGCTGCGCCCCGCGCTCGACGGCCTGGACCGCGCACTGACCGACACGGCGGTCGCGCTGGCCCAGATCGTCACCGTGGACAGCAGTGGCCGGGTCACGCTGCCGCTCGGTGAGCAGACCGCCCGTGCGCTGCAGGCCGATCTGGTTGACGAGACTTTTTTTGCGGTCGGTGACAACAGCGGCCGGCTTCTCGGTGGCAGCGAGGCCTTGCTGCCCTTGGCCCCGCCGCTGCAAATCGGGCAGTGGCAGTTCTTCGATTCGACGCTGCTCGGCAAGCCGGTCCGGGTGGCGGCGCATGCCATCGGCTGCGGCACCGCGCCGTCGCAGGTGTGCTCGATTCTGGTGGCCGAAACGCTCGGCAAACGCACCGCGGCCGAACGCGCCGTGTTGCTCGCGGCGCTGCTCGGTGCCACCGCCTTGGCGCTGCCGATGGTGTTGTTGTCGATGGTCGCCGTGAGCCGCGGCATGCGGCCGCTTCGTCTGGCGGCAACGGAGGTGGAGTCGCGCACACCCGACCGGCTCGAAGCGGTCGACGCGCGCACGGTGCCCCGCGAGGTGGCCCCGTTCGTGGACGCGTTGAACGGCCTGTTCGGCCGGCTACGCGAAGCGTCCGCGGCGCAACGCGCGTTCATCGCCGATGCCGCCCACCAGTTGCGAACGCCGCTCGCCGTGCTTCGGGTCGAGGCGGCGCAAGCGCTCGACACGCCTCACCCCGAGTCGCTTCGACCGATCCTGCAACGATTGCATTCCGCCGCCGAACGCGGGGCGCGGCTCGCGCAGCAACTGCTGTTGCTGGCGCGCGCTGAAGCCACGGCGCTCGGCCCGATGCCGCCAGAGCAAAGACTCGACCTGAGCCGCCTCGCCGCCGAGGCGGCGGACCGGTGGCTGCAGCCTTCACTGCAAGCCGGCCAGGACCTCGGCTTCGAGCTCGCGACCGCCTGGGTCGTGGGCGATCCGCTGCTGCTGGAGGAACTGCTCGGCAACCTCATCCACAACGCGATCGAGCACGCCGGCTCGGGCTCGCGCATCACGATCCGCACCGCTGTGCAGAGCGGCTGCAGCGAGCTGTGCGTGGAAGACGACGGCCGTGGCATCGCGGCCGACCAGCAGGCTTCGGTGTGGCACCGTTTCAGGCGCGGGCGCGGCGCCGAAGGCACCGGCAGCGGGCTCGGCCTGGCCATCGTCAAGGACATCGCGCGCCTGCACGGCGCCAGCGCCACGCTCTCAGCCGGCGAGAGCGGCCGTGGCTTGCGCGTGTGTATCTGCTTTCCGCCGACCCCCGGTTCGGCGCCAGCCGGTGCCGATGCGTGATCTGCATTCGCGGCCATCTCGCCGCGCCGAAACCCCGGCATTCCGGGATATGCGCATTTCAGATAAGGAAAGCACTTTTTGTTGCTTCCGCGACTGACGTTCTCTCGGGATACTGCGTCATCCAAACCCTTCGGAGGCGACCATGGCCAGCCTGAGACTCGGCGACACCGCCCCTGACTTCACTCAGCACTCCAGCGCAGGCGACATCCACTTCCACCAGTGGCTCGGCGACAGCTGGGGCGTGCTGTTCTCGCACCCGGCCGACTTCACGCCGGTGTGCACCACCGAACTCGGCCTCACGGCCAAGCTGAAGGACGAGTTCGCGAAGCGCAACGTGAAGGCGATCGCACTGTCGGTCGACCCGGTCGACTCGCACGAGAAGTGGATAGCCGACATCGACCGCACGCAGAACACGCGGGTCGACTTTCCGATCATCGCCGACGCCGACCGCAAGGTCTCCGAGCTCTACGACCTGATCCACCCGAACGCCAGCACCACCGCCACCGTGCGCTCGCTGTTCGTGATCGACCCGGCCAAGAAGGTGCGGCTCATCATCACCTACCCCGCGAGCACCGGCCGCAACTTCGACGAGATCCTGCGTGTGATCGATTCGCTTCAGCTGACCGAATACCATTCGGTCGCCACACCGGGCAACTGGAAAGACGGCGACGACGTGGTGATCGTGCCGTCGTTGCAAGACCCGGAGCTGATCAGGAAGAAGTTCCCGAAGGGCTTCACCGCCGTCACGCCCTACCTGCGACTGACGCCGCAACCCAACAAGTGAGCCGATCGCACTCACCCCTCAGCATCGCCGGGCACCGAAGGCCCGGTTTTTCGTTTGTGACCCCATGAACTTTCAACAGCTGCGCTCCGTGCGCGAAGCGCTTCGCTGCGGCTTCAACCTCACCGAAGTGGCCAAGGTGCTGCACACCTCGCAGCCGGGCGTGAGCCGCCAGATCCGCGAACTCGAAGAAGAGCTCGGCGTCGACTTGTTCGTGCGCGCGGGCAAGCGCCTGACCTCGCTGACCGAGGTCGGCACCCTGATCGTGCCCATCATCGAGAACATGCTGAAAGACGCCGAGAGCCTGAAGCGCGCCGGCGAAGAGTTCACGCAGCAGGCGTCGGGACGGCTGTCGATCGCGACGACCCACTCGCAAGCGCGCTACGCCTTGCCCGGCGCGGTGCGCGACTTTCGCCAGCGTTACCCGCAGGTGAGCCTGAACCTGCACCAGGGCACGCCCGACCAGGTGGCGCAGATGTTGATCTCGGGCGAGGCCGACATCGGCATCGCGACCGAGGCCCTGGCCACGTACGATGCGCTCGTCGCCCTGCCCTGCTTCCGCTGGACCCACAGCGTGATCGTGCCGCCCGGGCACGCGCTGCTCGACGGCGCGCCGCTCACGCTGGAGCGGCTGGCCGAGCACCCCATCATCACCTACAACCCGGGCTACACCGGGCGCACGCACATCGACGAAGCCTTCGACAAGGCCGGCATCGAGATCGACCTCGTGATCACGGCGATGGACGCCGACGTGATCAAGACCTATGTCGGCCTCGGCCTGGGCGTGGGCATCGTCGCGTCGATCGCGTTCGACGACGAACGCGACCGCGATCTGCGTGCGATCGATGCGCGCCACCTGTTCGAGATCAACCTGACGAAGCTCGCGGTGCGTCGGGGCACGTTCCTGCGCAGCTACGTGTACGACTTCATCGAGACCTTCGCGTCGTCGCTGAAACGCGAGGTGGTGGAGCGGGCGATGGGCACCACGCCGGGCACGCGCATCGAGCTCTGACCTTCAGATCATCGCTGCCGGGTCGGTGAGTTCGATCTCTGCGGCCATGCCGGTGCCCGCCGAAAAGCGCGTGATGCGCCTGGGCTTCAAGTGCACGTGGCTGCCGTTGCGCAGGCCGAGCCGGTCGCGCAACGCGGTGTAGTCGCTGCGTGTCATCTCGACATCGACGAAGCTGCCGTCGTCGAGGCGCTTGAACTCGATGCGCGTCTGCGGCCCGACCGTCAGCGCCTGCGACAGCGTCACCGCCAGCGTGTCATCCGCAGCCTCGGCCACGATCTCGAGCTCGTGCGGACGCACGTAGCTCACCTCGTCGGCCTGGGTCGTGCCGCCCGGCGCATGGCCGAAGCGGCCGTGGAACAGATTCACGTCACCGAGGAACTGCAGCACGAAAGGCGTGGCCGGGTGGTCGTAGACCTCGTCGGGTGCACCGTCCTGCTCGATCCGGCCCTGGTTCATCACGACCACGCGATCGGCGACCTCCATCGCTTCGTCCTGATCGTGGGTCACGAACACGCTGGTGATGTGCATCTCGTCGTGCAAGCGGCGCAGCCAGCGGCGCAACTCCTTGCGCACCTTGGCGTCGAGCGCGCCGAAGGGTTCGTCGAGCAGCAGCACCTTGGGCTCGACCGCCAGCGCGCGTGCGAGCGCGATGCGCTGGCGCTGGCCGCCGGAGAGCTGGTGCGGGTAACGGTCGGCGAGCCAGTCGAGTTGCACGAGCTTGAGCAGTTCCATCACCTTGTTCTTGATCTGCGCTTCGCTCGGCCGCGTCGCCTTGGGGCGCACGCGCAAACCGAAAGCGACGTTCTCGAAGATGCTCATGTGGCCGAACAACGCGTAATGCTGGAACACGAAGCCGACCTGGCGGTCGCGCACGTCGTCGAAAGTCGCGTCTTCACCGTGGAACAGCACCGAGCCGGAGTCGGGCCGCTCCAGCCCCGCGATGATGCGCAGCAACGAGGTCTTGCCCGAGCCCGAAGGGCCGAGCAGCGCGACCAGTTCGCCGGAAGGGA
>JANYFX010000022.1 GCA_025359585.1 Rhizobacter sp.
GTGCTGGGTGTCATCGGTCACCGAGGTGGCGTCGCCACCCATGATGCCGGCCAGGGATTCGACCTGCACATCGTCTGCAATCACGCCTACTTTTTCATCAACAGTGACGGTGGTTCCATTCAGCAGCTTGAGCTGTTCGCCTGGCTTGCCCCAGCGCACGTCCAGGCCGCCGTGGATCTTGTCCAGGTCGAAGATGTGGGACGGGCGGCCCAGTTCGAACATCACATAGTTGGAGATGTCGACCAGCGCCGTCACACTGCGCTGGCCACAGCGGGCCAGGCGGTCCACCATCCATTGCGGCGTCTTGGCCTTGGTGTCGACGTTGCGGATCACTCGGCCAGAGAAACGACCGCACAGGTCGGGCGCGCTGACCTTGACGGCAATCTTGTCGGTGTTGCTGACAGCCACCGCGGGAAAGGTCGGCGACACCAGCGGTGCGCCGGTCAGGGCGGACACTTCTCTTGCCACGCCGTAGACGCTGAGGCAATGTGCGAGGTTGGGCGTGAGCTTGAGCGTGAACAGCGTGTCGTCCAGATTCAGGTGCTCTCGAATGTTTTGGCCCAGGGGCGCGTCCGCAGCGAGTTCGAGCAGACCACCGTGGTCATCGGCGATCTGCAATTCCTTGGCCGAGCACAACATGCCCTGGCTCTCAACGCCGCGTAGCTTGCCGACCTTGATGACGAAAGGCTTGCCCTCGGTTTTGGCATCCGCTTTTTCGTCATCGGCCGGTGGGAGTTCAGCGCCGACCAGCGCGCAAGGCACCTTGATGCCGGCGCGCACATTCGGGGCGCCGCAAACGATGTTCAGCGTCTCGCTGGTGCCGACGTTGACCTCGCACACGTTGAGCCGGTCGGCATTCGGGTGGCGTTCGACGCTCAGCACTTCGCCGACGACGATGTGCGTGAAGGGCGGCGCGGCCGGGCGCGCTTCTTCCACTTCCATGCCGGACATGGTCAGCAGCTCGATCAGCGCTTCGGTGGAAATCGGTGGGTTGCAGAACTCGCGCAACCAGGACTCGGGGAATTGCATGTCAGCAGACTTCCGGGTTCATTCGAACTGATTCAGGAAACGCAGGTCGCCATCGAAGAACAGGCGCAGATCGCTGATGCCGTAGCGCAGCATCGCGAGCCGGTCGATGCCCGAACCGAAGGCAAAGCCGATGTAGCGCTCGGGATCCAGCCCCATGTTGCGGATGACTTGCGGGTGCACCTGGCCGGAGCCGGAGACTTCGAGCCAGCGGCCCTTCAGCGGCCCGCGCTCGAACATGATGTCGATCTCTGCGCTTGGCTCGGTGAAGGGGAAGTAGCTCGGGCGAAAGCGCAGCTTCAGCTCATCGGTCTCGAAGAAGGCGCGGATGAAGTCGAGGTACATCGCCTTCAAATCCTTGAAGCTGACGTTCTCGCCCACCCACAGGCCTTCGACCTGATGGAACATCGGCGAATGCGTGGCATCGCTGTCGACGCGGTAGGTGCGGCCGGGTGCGATCACGCGAATGTCGGGCATCACCGCGGCGCCCTCGTACTTCTTGGCGTGCGCGCGGGCATAGCGCACCTGCATCGGCGAGGTGTGCGGGCGCAGGTTGAGCCAGGCGCCGTGCTCGTCCTTCATGTCGACGTAGAAGGTGTCCTGCATCGAACGCGCGGGGTGGTTCTCGGGGTTGTTCAGCGCGGTGAAGCTGTACCAGTCGGTCTCGATCTCGGGGCCGTCGGCCACGTCGAAGCCCATCGAACCGAAGATCGCCTCGATGCGCTCGCGGGCGCGGCTGATCGGGTGCAGGCCACCGCTGCCACGCTGGCGACCGGGCAGGCTCACGTCGAGCGCTTCACCCTCGAGCTGGGTTTGCAGTTCGGCATGGGCCAGCGCTTCGCGGCGCGCGTTCAGCGCCGCTTCGATCTGCTGCTTGGCGGCATTGATCAGAGCGCCGCGGGCCTTCTTCTCATCCGGCGCCAATGCCCCGAGCGCCTTCAGCTGCTCGGTGATGCGGCCGGACTTGCCGAGGAACCGGGCCTTGGCGTTTTCAAGATCGGCGGGCGTGACTGCCTGCGCAAAATCGGCATGGGCTTCCTGGACGAGGGGCTCTAGATCGTTCATCGGTTCGCAAGAAAAAAAGGCCGCTCAAACGGGCGGCCTTGGAGAGTGCTCACCCGGGTCGTGTTGCCACGACCCGGGCGCGCCGCGCTGCAGGGCGCCGAAGCACCGAGCAGTTCACGACATTCAAGCCAGCTGGGCCTTCACCTTTTCGACGATGCTGCCAAAAGCGGCAGGATCGTTGATGGCCATGTCGGAGAGAACCTTCCGGTCGATCTCGATCGACAGCTTCTTCAAGCCGGCCATGAACTTGCTGTAGGTGACGCCGTGGCTGCGGCTGCCGGCATTGATCCGGGCGATCCACAGGTGACGGAATACGCGCTTCTTGGTCCGGCGGTCACGGTA
>JANYFX010000032.1 GCA_025359585.1 Rhizobacter sp.
GTGCTGGGTCTGGCCCATGCACCAGACGATCGTGCTGGGCCGGTTCTCGGCCATGATCCTCGCGACCTTCAGGCAGGTGGCCTCGTCGACGCCGCAGGCCTCCTGGACCTTGTCGGGCGTCCACTTCGCCATGACCTCGGCCTTGACCTTGTCCATGCCGTAGACGCGATCGTTCAGGTACTTCTTGTCTTCCCAGCCGTTGTTGAAGACGTGGTACAGCACGCCGAAGACGAACGGGATGTCGCTGCCCGAGCGGATGCGCACGTACTCGTCGGCCTTGGCGGCGGTGCGCGTGAAGCGCGGGTCGACCACGATCATCTTGCAGCCGGTTTCCTTCGCGTGCAGCATGTGCAGCAGCGACACCGGGTGGGCTTCGGCCGCGTTCGAGCCGATGTACATCGCGGCCTTCGAATTGCGCATGTCGTTGTAGGAGTTGGTCATCGCACCATACCCCCACGTGTTGGCCACGCCGGCCACGGTGGTCGAGTGGCAGATGCGCGCCTGGTGGTCGCAGTTGTTGCTGCCCCACAGGCTCACCCACTTGCGCAGCAGGTAGGCCTGCTCGTTGTTGTGCTTGCTGGAGCCGACGACGAAGACCGAGTCGGGCCCGCTGGCCTTCTTCAGCTCGATCATCTTCGCGCTGATCTCGTCGAGCGCCTGGTCCCACGTGATTCGCTGGTACTTGCCGCCGACCAGCTTCATGGGGTACTTCAGGCGGTGCTCGCCGTGCCCGTGTTCGCGCAGCGCCGCACCCTTGGCGCAGTGCGCTCCGAGGTTGATGGGCGAATCGAACACCGGTTCCTGGCGCACCCACACGCCGTTCTCGACCACCGCGTCGACCGCGCAGCCCACCGAGCAGTGGCCGCAGACCGTGCGTTTGACTTCGACCTTGCTGCCGTTGCCCGCTGCAGGCGCATCGGCCGCTTGCGCCTTTTGCACCAGCGTCAGTTGCGACGTGGCCAAACCCGCGCCGACACCCAGGCCCGACCGGCGAAGAAACGCGCGCCGATCCATCGTGGGAATGGCGCGCGACACGCCGCGTGCGAGGCTGTTGACGAGTGACGACGGCGCGAGCGATGTCGCGTGACTGGACTTGCGCGTGAGCAGCATGATTTCTCCTGCGGGCCGGATGGGGAGCGAGGGCGCAGCGGCGGAACGGCCGCGCGCCCCGGGGTCAGGATCGGGTGGTTTCGTAGTAACGCAGCACGTGCGGCGTGACCTGGTAACCGCCGGCCGGGTCGATCACCTTCTTCGCAGCGACCGTCACGGTCGCCACCGGCGCCGCGCCGGGCATCACCTTGACCGCAAGCGCCGCAGCGCCCGCAGCGCCAACGCCGAGCAACAGCCTGCGGCGTTTCAGCGGGTTCGCCGTGTCGCGGGGTGTGGGGTCACTGGCTTTGATACTCATGGCGTTCGACTCCGAGAAAAGCACTCGTCCCAAAAAACACCCTGTAGGTCTTCGCCCACGCGGATGCACCGAATGTATGCACGATAGGTCATAGCGTCATCAGGGTGAGTCCGTACCTCGATGCCCTCGTGGCCGGCTGCGGCGTCAGCTTCGTGCAAGCAAGCACCTCACGCTTCCAGCAGGTCGAAGCCCTGCGCTTCGACGGCGAAGAAGTCGCGGCCGAAGCCGGCCAACGCACGGTAGAAGTCGGCGCGCGGGTGCACGGCAATCGCATCGAACAAACGTTCGACCCAGCCACGCAGGTGGGCATCGAAGAAGCGCTGCTGCGCCGCGAGGTTGCTCACGCTCAGGTCTTCACCGGCGATCAGGTAGCGCATCACTTCACACAGGCTGGCGATGTGGTCTTCGGTTTCGAGCACGGCCTGCGGCCGCTCGAGGCCGAGCACGGCGAGATCGCGCCGCAACGCGACGAGCGGCTTTTCGTTCAGCGTGCCAGCGATGAACCAGGAGCCGTAGACGAAGATCTCGGGCTTGCCGACACCACCGAACAAGGCGACGTGTTCGTCGTTCACTTGCGCCAGCGACAAGCGGCGCGCGGTCGCGACCAGTTCCGACCAGCTCGTTTCCAGAAACGCGCCACGTGCCGGCGCTTCGGTCACGGCGACCCGAAGCTGCTCGTACAGATCGACCGACGGCGCTGCGTAAAACAGGCTCGCGAGCAAACCGTAAACCTCGGCGCGCGCAAGTTCCTCGCGGTCATCGGGTGTGCTGAAATTCAGCGCGGCTTCAGACATCGGTGATCCTCACTTCATCGGGATTGCTGTGGATGTCGATCACACGGCAGTCGCTGCACATGCGCAGGCGGTCCGCCCCCTTGCCCTGGAACATCGCATGCGCGCCGAGCTTGGCGACCATGAGCTCGATCGCCTTCGGCGTGCCGAAGGGCTTGTCGCAGCGAATGCATCGATAAGGCTCGACCTCGTTCAGCACCCGCGCCTGTTTGCGCGCCTTGCCCGAGTCGGCCAGCCACAGCCGCGGCTCGAGCGTGATCGCGGCTTCAGGGCAGGTGCTCGCGCACAGGCCGCACTGCACGCAGTTTTTCTCGATGAAGCGCAGCTGCGGTTTGTCGGGGTTGTCGGCCAGCGCCGCTTCGGGGCATGCGCTGACGCAGCTCAGGCACATCGTGCAGCAGTCGGCGTTCACGGTCAGGCTGCCGAAGGGGCTGCCTTCTGCGGGCAAGGCGATCGCGACGGGCGGCGGGCTCGCGTGCTGCAACAAGTGTTCGATCGCGAGATCGAGCGTGGCGCGCTTGTCGGCTTGCACGCTGAAGGTGGCGGCTGCTTTGACGGTCTGTGCGGGCGCGGCCTGCAACGAAGCATCGAGCATTCGCAGGTCTTTCGCATCGGCGATCCGGAAGTGTTCGCCCTTCAAACCCATGCCGGCCAGGATCGCCTGCGCGACCTGCATCTGCGCCGCCACCGCCGCGCGGTAGGCCGGCGCTTCTTCGTCGGTCATCAATACCCAGACCTGCGACGCGCCGAAGGCGATGGCCGAGAGCCACAGGTCGATGCCCGTCGAGGCCGTGTGCCAAACGTCGAGTGGCAGCACTCGCGCCGGCACGCCACGCACGCTGGCTTGCGTGCGCGCCGCGCGGCCGAGATCGTTGATCAGGTTCAGGCCGGCGCCCTGGCTGTGGATCAGCAAAGCCGCGTCCACGCCACCCGCGCGACGGTAGGTCGTGAGCAAGGTGCGCACACGCTTGCCTTGTTCGTCGAGCCGCGGTGTGGCGTAGCTGATCGCGCCGCTCGGGCACACCGTCGTGCAGGCGCCGCAACCGACGCACAAATGAGGCTCGACGATGATGCCGGCCAGCGTCGCACCACCGGCCCTGCCCTTCATCGAAGCATCGCTGCGAATCGCCTGCGCCGAACACACGTCGATGCAGGCCGTGCAGCCGATCTGCTCGTTGCGGCTGTGGGCGCAGATCTTCTGCTTGTAGCTGAAGAACTTCGGCTTCTCGAACTCGCCGGTGCTCTCGCGCAGCTGCAAGGCCGCGTCGATCAGCGACGCGTCGTCGGCAGCGTGAAAGTAACCTTGCGGCGGCTGGTGCAGCGTGACGATCGGCGCAGCGTTCAGGTCGAGCACGAGGTCGAAGTTTTCGCTGACCGCCTGCGCGGCGCGCGTGAAGTCGATCGCACCCGCCGCTTCGCAGACCCGCACGCACTCGCGGTGCTTGCTGCACTTCGCCAGGTCGATCTGGTAGCTGAAGTCGATCGCGTTTTCAGGGCAGACGTCGATGCAGGCGTTGCAGCGTGTGCACAGGTCCAGGTCGATCGGGTTGCCCTGGGTCCAGCTCACTTCGAAGGCGCCGAGCCAGCCGCTGATGTTCGTCACCGTGCCGGCATGCACGGCCATCGTGCGCTGCTGCGGCAACGTGCCACCGCCTTGCAGCAGGATGCTCACATCGAGCTTGTCGGCCAGCATCTGCGCGGCGCGCGAAGCTCTCTCGGCGGCGCCGATCACGAGCACCCTGCCAGCCGACTTGTAGCCCACGGTCGGCACCGGGTCGCCGTCGGGCAACTGCGCGAGCGCGATCAATGCAGCGATCTTCGGCGTGGCGGCCTTCGCGTCTTTCGACCAGCCACCGGTTTCGCGGATATTGACGAAGCGTATCGGCCGCTCCTGCAAGCCCGCCGCGCCTTCGGTCTGCGCGTTCAGTTCGAGGAACAGGCGGCTTTCCTGCGTGCAGGCGACGAGCAGTTCTTCGCCGCTCTTGGCCGCCCGCTGGAAGGCCGCGGCTTCGCGCCGGCACAGCGTCGTGTGGACGGTGGCAAGCCCGGCGCCAGTGTCAGGCCCGAGCGCCTTGATCAGGCCCGGGCCGTCCAGCGGCATCGTCTTGTTGCAGTCGCAGATCAGGGTCGTCATCGGGAGGTGGTTTCAGTTCGGTGATCGGCTCGGTGGCCGGCTCAATGAGCGAGGTCTCGGCGCTCTTCTTCTCGTCGCTTTCGTCTTCTGTCTCGAACAGCCGCAAGACCTTCGACTGGTTCATCTGCTTCAGCATCGCGAGCGGGATCGGGTCGGGTTTTCCATAGTCGTCGATGTAGGTGTCCAGCCCGTCCATCACGTTGAAATGCGGGTCGGTGAAGAGCTTCTTCATCGCCGCGCGTTTC
>JANYFX010000087.1 GCA_025359585.1 Rhizobacter sp.
AGTCGCTGAGCGCCACCGCTGCCAAGGCCACCAAGGTCAAGCGCGCTGCCTGAGTCAGGTGAAGTGGCGCCTTCGGGCTTCAATCGGGGTAAACAGTTGTTGCCCGCTTGAACTTTGCCGGGGAATGGCCATCTGAAAGGCAGCACAGGCTTCGGCCTGTGGCTTCCTGAAGGTTGTCTCCTCGGTACCCTGATTCCTCCCTTCAAGGTACCTTTCGGCCCGGTGTTCGCACCGGGCCGTTTTGTTTTTTACAGGCACGGACTCGCGGCGCCACCCTTGGCCGCGCGCAGTTGTTCCCACTTGGAGCGCGGTTCGTACCAGGGGCCGTGCTTCTCGTACCTGCCGGCGCCTGCGGGGATGCGAGCGATCCAGTTGCCCTCGGCCATCAGCGCCAGTCCTTGCGCGACCATCGGTCTGGGCATGCCCAGCGCAACCGCCACGCCCATCGCGCTGAATTCATCGCCCAGGATTCGAGTCGCCTGCCACAACGAGTTCGAGCTCACCGCGAACAGAACGTGCGGCCGGGTGAGCCAGATCGGCGCGTTCTCTTCACGAGCGACTGCGGCGCTCGAAAGCTCGGGGTGGGCAACGCGCGTTGGGAGCAAAGTGACCAGCATGGCCCAGTATTCGGGCCGCTGCGGGCGCCGTCTGTCTGACAACGCACATAACGCACTCGACGAACAAGGGCTCCGGAAGCCTGGTGCTCCCGGCTTCGATCAGAGCATCTTCAGAGCGATCTTCTCGCGCAGCGCCGCCAGTTGCGCCAGCGTGGCTTCGCGGCCCGCCAGGATCGACTTCTTGCGCGACGTGAAGTCGGCGCCCGACACACCAGGCAGCTTCGGCCGGAGCACTACGTCGGCATCGCGCAGTTCGAAGCTGTTGATGCTGCGGCCCATGATCGCGAAGGTCTGCAGCAGCATGCGCATCGGGTCGCCGGTGGCGTTGCCGTCGGGGGCGGCGGAGATGTCGACCGCGATCACCAGTTCCGCGCCCATCTGCCGCGCAAAGCGCACCGGCACGGGCGACACCAAGCCGCCGTCCACGTACTCGTGGGTGCCGATCCTGACCGGCTGGAACACCGCTGGCACCGCGCTCGACGCGCGCACCGCCACGCCGGGGTCGCCGCGCTGGAACAGGATCGGCTGGCCGCTGTCGAGGTCGGTCGCGACGATGCCCAGCGGCGTTCGCATCTGCTCGATCGAGCGCGCGCCGGTGTTGTCGCGCACATATTTGGCCAGCGCCTCGCCGCGGATCAGCCCGCGGCCCGGGAACGACCAGTCGGTGAAGGCCGATTCGTCCATCGAGTCGGCGAGCGTGGCAAGTTCGGCCCCGCTCTTGCCCGATGCGTAAAGCGCCGCCACCAGGCTGCCCGCCGACGTGCCCACCACCAGATCGGGCTTGATGCCGTTCTCTTCGAGCACCTGGATCACGCCGATGTGGGCGAAGCCGCGTGCCGCCCCGCCCCCGAGCGCCAGCCCGATGCGCGGCAGGCGCGGCGGTGGTTTGGGCACGGGCACCGCAGGCGGTGCGGCGGGCGGCGAGGACGCCTCGACCACGAGAGGCTTGGGCACCGTTGTACAGGCCGCCAGCGCGCCCGCCAGGCCCGCCAGCACCCAGCGCCGCCTGATCATCTGCCGGTGTTCCAGGCGCTCGTCGTTGTGCATCGGCGAATTCTAGAAGTGGCGAGAGACCCCGCCGCTAATGCCACTCAAGAATAAACATCCTACGAAATTGTTATTCCTCGGTATATGAAAGCTCAGTACATTCCCTGCTCTCAAAGCTTGGGGCGAACTCGCCTTCAGGCCGTGCACCGGGCAATTCATGGACTTCATTGCAATACTGAGCGGATTCGGCGTCGGCGCCATCGTCGGCATGACCGGCGTGGGCGGCGGCTCGTTGATGACGCCGCTGTTGCTGACGGTTTTCAAGCTGAACCCGGCAGTCGCGATCGGCACCGACCTGTGGTTCGCGGCGGTCACGAAAACGGCAGGCTCGCTTTCGCACCACCAGGCCGGCCACGTGGAATGGCGCCTCACGCGCCTGCTGCTGCTCGGCAGCATCCCGGCGTCGCTCGCGACCATCGCGTTGATGCACTTCACCGGCATCACCAAAGGCTGGGCCGCCGCCCTCACCTTCTCGCTCGGCATCGCCTTGCTGCTCACCGCTGTGACGGTCGCGTTCAAACAGGTTTGGCATGGCGTCGGCCTGCGCCTGGAACGCTGGATTCCGGAAAACCGCAAGCCGCTGTTGACCGTTCTGTGCGGCCTGATCCTCGGTGTGCTGGTGTCGCTGAGCTCGATCGGTGCCGGCGCGATCGGCGCCACGCTGATCATGCTGCTCTACCCGCGCCTCGAATCGCACCGCGTGGTCGGCACCGACATCGCGCACGCCGTGCCGCTCACGCTCGTGGCCGGCATCGGCCACGCCACGCTCGGGCACATCGATTGGAGCTTGCTCGGCGCCTTGTTGATCGGCTCGATCCCGGGCATCTGGATCGGCGCCCAACTCACCCGCAAGATGCCTGAGAAACTCGTTCGGACATTGCTCTGCCTCTCACTCGTCAGCGCCGGACTCAAAGTGATCTACTGACCATGTACCACTACAACCACTTCGACCAGCACTTCGTTCACCAGCGCGCCGCGCAATACCGCGACCAGCTGGAGCGCCATCTTTCCGGCCGCCTGCCCGAAGACGACTTCCGCGCGCTTCGACTGCAAAACGGCTGGTACGTGCAACGCCACGCGCCGATGCTGCGCGTGGCCGTGCCCTACGGCGAGCTGAGCTCGACGCAACTGCGCGCGCTCGGCACCATCGCACGCGAGTACGACCGGGGTTATGCCCACTTCACGACGCGCCAGAACTGCCAGTTCAACTGGATCCCGCTCGACCGCAGCGCCGACGTGATGGACGATCTGGCCAACGTGAACATGCACGGCATCCAGACCAGCGGCAACTGCATCCGCAACATCACCAGCGACGGCCTGGCCGGCGTGGCCGCCGACGAAGACATCGATCCGCGCCCCTACTGCGAGCTGCTGCGGCAGTGGAGCACGCTGCACCCCGAGTTCGCTTTCCTGCCGCGCAAGTTCAAGATCGCGGTGACCGGCGCGACCGAAGACCGTGCGGCGATCGCGTGGCACGACATCGGCTTGCAGGTCATCAAGAACGCGGCCGGTGAAGTCGGCTTCAAGGTGCTGGTCGGCGGCGGCATGGGCCGCACGCCGGTGATCGGCGTGACGATCCGCGAGTTCCTGCCGTGGCAGCAGATCCTCGTGTTCATCGAAGCGATCGTGCGGGTCTACAACCGCTACGGCCGGCGCGACAACGCCTACAAGGCGCGCATCAAGATCCTGGTGAAAGCCGAAGGGCAGAAGTTCTTCGACGCGGTCGACGCCGAGTTCAGGAACATCCTCGAGAACGACGTGGGCGGCACCGCGCACATCCTGCCGGCGAGCGAACTGGCGCGTGTGGCGCAAGGCTTCGCGTTGCCGGAAGGAGTGGCCCCCGTGCCCGCGGCGAAGAGCCCGTCGTTCGACGCGCCACAAGCCTTCGGCCGCTGGCTCGAACGCAACGTGCACGGCCACAAGCTGAGCGGCTACCGCGCCGTCACGCTGTCGCTCAAGCGCGCAGGGCAAGCACCCGGCGATGCCACGGCCGACCAGATGGACGCGGCCGCAGACATCGCCGACCGATTCAGCCACGGCGAACTTCGCGTCACGCACGATCAGAACTTGCTGCTGCCCTGGGTGCGCGAAACCGAGCTTCACGCGCTCTGGCAAGCGGCGCAAGCCGCCGGTTTCGCCACGCCGAACATCGGCTTGCTGACCGACATGATCGCCTGCCCCGGCGGTGATTTCTGCGCGCTGGCCAACGCGCGCTCGATCCCGATCGCCGAAGAGATCACGCAGCGCTTTGCCGAGATCGACGAGCTCTACGACATCGGCGACATCGACCTGCACATCAGCGGCTGCATCAATTCCTGTGGCCACCACCACAGCGGGCACATCGGCATTCTCGGCGTGGATAAAGACGGCAAGGAGTGGTACCAGATCTCGCTCGGTGGCTCCGACGGCAGCCGCATCAGCGGCGGCTCGGTGGCCGGCAAGGTGATCGGGCCGTCGTTCGCAGCGGACGAAGTGACCGACGTGATGGAAGCCATCATCGACACCTACCGCGTGCAGCGCACCGCAGACGAGCTGTTCATCGACACCGTCAAGCGTGTCGGCCTCGACCCGTTCAAGGCTTCGGCCAACGCGGTGCGGCGCAGCACCGCGCTCGCGCATTCGGCCTGAACGATGGAGCACACCAAGATGAAGTTCATCGAATCGCACAAGGACAAGTGGCACACGCTCGCCGGTGAAGACGGCCCGGCCGTGTACATCAACCCCGTGCCCTTTCTGCTGCTCGACCTGCCCCAGTGGCACGCCTTTCGCGCCCAGTGGCCGGCCGGCATGCCGGTGGGCGTGATCCTCGGCAACGACTGCGACGTGGAAGACATCGCCGCCGACCTGCCGCAGCTGGCGCTCGTGGCGCTGCACTTCCCGAAGTGGATGGACGGCCGCGCCTACAGCCAGGCCCACCTGCTGCGCTCGCGCTACCGCTTCAAGGGCGAAGTGCGCGCGACCGGCGAAGTGCTGGTGGACATGCTGCCGCTGTTGCAGCGCAGCGGCTTCACGTCGGTGCTGATGCGCGCCGACCAGTCGCTGGAAGCGGCACAACGTGCACTCACGTTTTTTCCCGGTTTCTACCAGGGCGGCGTGGACGATCCCTTGCCGCTGTTCGCCAAGCCACCCGGTACGGCCGAAGCACTGTCGCACGCGCCGGTGCAAGAGTTCGTCAACGACGGAGCTTCGATATGAGCGCGATCACCCTCTACGCCAAAGCGACCGAAGGTTTCGACGCACGCGTCGCGAGTGCGCTCGCGTTGTTGACCGAAGCCGCCGCGGCGCACCCCGGCAGCATCGTGCAGGCCACGAGCCTGGGCGCCGAAGACATGGTCATCACCGACCTGATCGCGCGCCACAAATTGCCGATCGCCATCGGCACGCTCGAAACCGGCATGCTGCACGCCGAGACCGTGTCGCTGGTGCTGAGCATCGAGTCGCGCTACGGCGTGTCGGTCGAGGTCTACGAACCGCGCAAGGAATCGGTGATCCAGTTCGTCGGCACGCACGGCGACCGCGCGATGTACGAAAGCCTGGAGCTGCGCAAAGGCTGCTGCGCGATCCGCAAGCTCGAGCCGCTCTCGCGCATGCTCGACAAACGCACGGCCTGGGTCACCGGCATGCGCCGCGAACAGTCCGACAACCGCGGCACTGTCGCATTCAGCGAGCAGGACGACAAAGGCCGCACCAAAGTGAACCCGCTCGCCGACTGGAGCTGGGCCGACGTGTGGCATTACATCGACCTGCACAAGGTGCCGTACAACGCGCTGCACGACCAGTTCTACCCGAGCATCGGCTGCGCGCCCTGCACCCGCGCCATCGCGGTGGGCGAGCCCTTCCGCGCTGGCCGCTGGTGGTGGGAAGACGAGGCCGCGAAAGAGTGCGGCCTGCACGTGCACGACGAACAACAGGTCTCGATGATCGGAGCCCACCAATGAACGCGCCCCTGAACGTCGAACAGCTGGTGCCGCAGCTCGACCAGACGCACCTCGACTGGCTGGAAGAAGAAGCCATCTTCATCCTGCGCGAAACGGTGGCCGCGTTCGAGCGCCCGGCCCTGCTGTTTTCGGGTGGCAAGGATTCGTGCGTGGTGCTGCGCCTGGCCGAAAAGGCCTTCAAGACGCGCGATGCAAAGGGCGAGTTCAAGGGCCGCCTGCCGTTCCCGCTGCTGCATGTGGACACCGGCCACAATTTCCCCGAAGTGATCGAGTTCCGCGACCGGCGCATTGCCGAGATGGGCGAGCGCCTGATCGTCGCCCACATGGACGAGTCGATCAAAAAGGGCACAGTCCGCCTGGCCCATCCGCTGGAGTCGCGCAACGGCCACCAGACCGTCACCCTGCTCGAAGCGATTGAAGACAACCGCTTCGACGTGCTGATCGGCGGCGCCCGCCGCGATGAAGAAAAGGCCCGCGCCAAGGAACGCATCTTCAGCCACC
>JANYFX010000089.1 GCA_025359585.1 Rhizobacter sp.
CATTACAGCAATGATGGGGTTTTTATTATCCAGGGAACAGGGCTATAACCCCGAAGCCCTGTGGTGGCACAAATGGGGAGGCGTGGCGGTATCATTATTTTCTTTTGGATGGTATGCTTATCGCAAAACCATTCAGCGCCGCAAATACCTGCCGCAACTGGCCGCGCTGGTAAGTTTTATACTGATTGTGATCACCGGCCACCAGGGATCAAATATTACCCACGGAGAGAATTATTTACTGGCACCCGTTACGCCAGAGAAAACGAAACCGGCAGTAAGCATGGAGGAAGCGGTGGTATTTACAGACATGGTAATGCCCATACTGGAAACCAAGTGTATGAGCTGTCACAGCAGTAAGAAAGCCAAGGGCGAACTGGTAATGGAAACGGCCGCCCTGTTGCTGAAAGGGGGTAAGCATGGTGCTTTATGGACCAGTGGCCAGCCAGACCTGAGCCTGCTAATGCAGCGCATTCACCTGCCTGAAGCAGCCAAAAAACACATGCCGCCTGCTGGTAAACCGCAACTGGATGAAGAAGAGACCGCCATTCTTTTTCAATGGATAAAAAGCGGCGCCGACTTTAAACAAAAACTAACGGATTTACCTGCTACAGATAGCCTGCGGGTATTGGGTGCAACGCTCTTTGGCAGATCTACCGAAGAAGTGTATGATTTTTCTGCCGCCAGCGATAAGGAAGTTGAAAGATTAAACAATACCAACCGCTTGATTCACCCGGTGGCGCTGGGTTCTCCGGCACTGGCTGTTAATTTTTATAACCGCCAGAATTATTCTACGCAATCTTTAAAAGATTTACAGGCCATCAAAACACAGGTGGTCTCGCTTGATATGGCTTATATGCCCGTTAAAGAAGAAGACATCAATATCATTACCCAATTCAGCAATCTCAGAAAACTGAATCTTAATTTCAGTACCGTTCCCGGTAAAAGCCTGGCGGTATTGAACAAATTACCGCTGCTGAAGCATTTGTCTCTATCGGGCACCGGTATAACCGCAAAGGAGATAGCCGCACTAACGGGCTTCCCTGCACTCAATGCGGTGTACTTATGGAATGCACCTGTTACTGCAAAGGAGATAGAAGGGCTGAAGAAAATGAATGCTAAGATCCAGTTTGAAACCGGGTTTATGAATGATACCCTGCTGCTGAAACTGAATCCGCCGGTGCTGGAAACCGAAGAGCGTATTATTAATGGTGACCCGCTGGCATTGAAACTAAAACATTATATAAAAGGCGTTACCATCCGTTATACCACAGATGGCAGTAACCCCGATAGTTTGAATGGTGAAGTGTATATGGATTCCGTGGCGCTTGATAAAAAAGCGGTCTTCAAAGCCAGGGCATTTAAAAAAGGATGGCTGGGCAGTGATTCTATTGTAGCCAGTTTTTTCAAAAATACATTCAGGGCAGATTCTATCAGGTCGCTTACGCCGCTGGACTCCGTGTATAAGGGCGCTATAGGTGCCAAAACACTTATCAACGGAGAGAAAGGAGATTTTAATTTCAGGAGTGGTCAATGGCTGGGCTTCCGCCGCAATAAAATGGAAATGCTGCTGCATTATTCAGAACCCATTATGGTTTCCAGCGTAACGCTGAGCAGTATTGTTGATATAGGCGGCTATATTCTTCCGCCGACTTCGGTAGAAATATGGGGCGGCGATAATGAAAAAAGCCTGGCAAGGCTGGCGCATATTGCACCTGCACAACCAGATACCATACGCGCCGGTTACATGACAGGCTTCGATTGTATTTTTAAACCAGTAAAGGTTCGGTTCATAAAAATAATAGCGGTACCGGTAGGTAAATTGCCTGCCTGGCATCCCGGCAAAGGACAGAAAGCCTGGATTTTTAGCGATGAGATTTTTGTGAATTAAAGTAAACGCTGCTAATACTTTTATTTCTAATAATGCCAGAAGAACAGGACCCACAAATACCAGACCCGAATGTATTACTGCAGCTGGTACCACCCGGTGGAATGAAAATGCCATTTGGAAAATACAAGGATTATTTTTTGTGCGACCTGCCGGTAGCCTACCTGGAATGGTTCCAGGAAAGAGGATTTCCAAAAGGGAAACTGGGCATGTTGCTGGCTACCATCTACGAAATAAAAATCAATGGGCTGATGTATTTACTGGACCCACTTAGGAAAAACAGGTTTTAGCGCCATAAATAACCTGGAAAACAATTCTTTACTTACCTGATGTGTATGTATTGAAATAACCACATTCTTTCAGCACTTCTTTGTAATACTGTGTGTTGGCGTATTGCTTCAAGGCTTTGAAGCCATTTAAAGCTTTCAAATTTATCATACCATCTTCACTGTATTTTTTGTCTTCATCGGCATAAATATTTTCATTGTACCACAGGTTGCGCTGGCATTTGGCCAGCATGTACTGGCATTTCGCTTTCTGCTCATCGTTTGCTGCGTTCTGCAAAGCAAGCGTATAATATTTAGTGGCCATGCGCATACTGGTAAGCATTCGGCGGAAGACAGAATCAATATAATAAGGTGAGGAGACGCCTTCTCCTATAATTTTATTTTCATAAAAAAACCGGGCGTTGCCAAAATGCGTGATATTGTAATGCGCATTGGCCATCAGCATGGCATTGGTATATACTTCTTCTCCCTTTGCAATTTTGTCTTTCATTTCCTTTAATTTTTGAAGAAAGGAAAGCTTGCTGTATTTTATTTTTTGTGGTGCTGCATGGTCGCAGTCGTGGCAATCCTGGATTCTGCCGTTGAAAGGATTACCAGCCAGTTCTACGGCGGCACCGCTGCCAGCTTTTACCATTTTCTCTACCGCTGCATCCAGGCTGTCTGCAAAGCTGAGCTGTATGGCCTGGTATTCAAAAAGCTGTTCCATTTTTACAGCAGATAGGTCCGTACATAATTTTTCATACGCCGTTTTTGCTGGTTTACCCAGGAATGTTTTTAGTGCTTCCACTTTTTTATTGTCTGCATAAAAACTGGTCTTACTAAAAAAGCATTCTGCTCTTACCCACTCTTTTTGTTTGTTATATTTCTCTGCCATCTTTTTGCGCAGCCAGGCAAAAGCTTCGGTGTACCGCAGGTTGGGCATAGACGTGTTGTCGAAATTTTTCAGCCATTCAATATCAGCTAGCAGGTTGTTTTCAAGTTTTGCATCAATAATTTTTGCCTGCCCAACCCTATTGATGAGTTTCAGCAGCCGAAGCTGTGCTGTGGCAAATGCATTGGCCGGTACTATTTTTTCTGCCTTACTGTACCAGTTGGCCGCTTCATTGTAATGCGCATCCAGTGTATTCAGGTAACCCGCGGCGGTAAACCATATCCAGGGGTTTTTGGTATTGGCAGCACCGGCTATTTTTGTAATCAGCTGGTAAGAAGAAGCAACAGCGGTGGTATCAAAAGGCGTATACATTTGTGAGGCGCTGCTGAATTTCTGTTCGTATTTATTCACTGTTCTGGCCAGTAAAAGATCCAGCTTTTCACTGGCGGGATTAAGTTGATAAATTTCTTTCAGCGATCGTTGTTCATCTGCATAAAATACCCCCAGCATCTGCCAGAGCGTTGCTTTCTCTTCATTATTGCTGCAGAGCGCCAGGGTAGCATTCCAGTCTTTTTCTTCCTGTGGATGAAAACTGTAATGCGCTACCGTTTTTAATGCATCGCAACCTGCATATACAAGGCTGTAATAGTAATTGGCCTTGCTGTATGCTTTTAATTTATAATGAGCGCCTGCCATATAAGAGAGGCTACGGTAATACATGCTGCCATGTACCATGTTTTTCTGCTGGTTATTGAACTGTTCTATCACCTGCTGCGGGGCGCCGTTAAAAAAGTAAGAGCGTACCAATTGAAACCAATACCGTTCTTTCAGGAAAACATCGCTGCTGCTGTTTAATTCGTTTTGTAAATCGCGGTTCAGCGGGGCGGCATCAAAGCTTTTATTGGTTTTGGGTTTGGTATCATAGTCCCAGGAATACTTAAAATTATTCACCGCAAAGCTTTCTGCTTTTTTGGCCAGTTGCAGGTAGCGGAGAAAGGCGGTTATTTTTTTATCGGAAGTCTTTTGCCATGTGGCCAACAATGGCATAGAGGCTGGTAAAGCCGGAGCTTTACCACTGGTATAATTAACCAGGCTGTCGATAGCCATGGCAGTGGCTTCCTGCAATAAAAAGGAGAGTACCGGCTGGCTCAGTTTGTTTTGCAAATACCCCGACCATTCTTTTATATTGGCATTGTTAAACCGGTCGTCCTGGTTTTGATCATGGCCGATTTTATAGTAGAACTGATCGGATAAAAAAAACGGGCTATAGGCGCTGTCTACAAAAACTTCGGGACTGAAATTGGAACTGCCGTATTCCTCATCCCAGCCACCGGCGCAGGCAATGGCAATACCAGTACCGATACAGCCGATGCTAATCAGTGCGATCCAAAATTTTGCCGAAACTATTTTTTTCATATAAAACAAGGTTTTCTTTGTCAAGCTCATAAAAAATAAGGTTCCTGATACGGTGATTGGTATTGCTGTTTACCTGTTCAACAATATGCAGCAGTTGCGCTTCCGTTACATGTTCTGTTTTTACCAGGTCGTTTTCTTTAAAATAATAACCGCCATGAAAACAGGCATGTTTAACCGCATACCGGTTTTGTGGCAGCGCTGTGAAATTAGTATCGTTTTCAAAATGCAGGAAATTCATTTTATTTAAAAGCTTTACCACTTTGCCATCTCTTAGCTGCAGGCCCCAGGCAAAGATGGGCAGGGCAATATCCAGTGGCAGGGGGTAGGTTTTTATTGCAGGGGTATAGCGGGCGGCGATGGCGGCATCATAAATAGAATTACCGGTACCGGCGTCAATGGCGCCCATATTATAATACATCAGTACACCGTAATCAACCGGCGGTATACCCGTTTTGCCGGGGTATTTAACCTGGTGCAGGCGTATGGTAGCGCTTATCATTTGTTTTGATAAAGAACGGTAAGCCGCCAGGAAAAGGAAATACTCCTTTCGGGTACTTTCTGTCCAGTCGCAATCAAACTGTATTTCCGGGGAATTAATTTTTTTGGCTTCACTGATGGCGCTTACCAGTTTGTACACGTTTTTTGAAAGAAGGTGGATGCCCGTTGTATCCAGTTTCTCAAAGACCCGGTTTTTAATGTATACCACGGGGACGATTTTTGTAAGCAGCGCTGCGGTATCCCAGCTGATGGGCGAGATATTGCGGGGCGCTGAATCGGCGGGTGAAAAATCAATATCAAAATAGCGGGTGTAAAGGGTAGTCACTGCATTGCTGCGCAGGGCAGCTGCTTCCGGGCTATCTATATGAAAGCCGGTCTTCCAGTAATAAAACGAAATGGATTTGTTCCTTGGGCGCTGCTGGCAGCCCGCCAGTAAGAAAGCGCCAAGAACAATCACAAAAAAGTAACGAAAGGGTGCCGGCAAGGGAAACTGTTTTTGCAAAGGTAGGTTTGCGGGGCGATGCTGGCGGCTGAAATGATCGCCGCAGGCTAAATGCCCAAAACCCTTGCTAGGCCTGTGTAACCTCACCCCAACCCTCTCCCAGGGAGAGGGAGCCGAAACTGTTATCAGTAAAAGATTTCATCTGAGTTCTAAATTTTCAGCGTACAACAGTGGTTCTTGAATTGATTGGAGTAGGCGTAGTTTCGTGAAAACGACTGCCGGAAAAGGGAAAAACAACCGTGTAAATGGTGTAAAAAACATTTGTGCTGGCTTTGCAGGAATCAATATTTTTGTTGAAATATTTTTTATGGATATCAGCGGCAAGATCATACAATTTTTACCCGTACAGACCGGCAGCGGTAAAAACGGTACCTGGAAAAAGCAGGAGTTTATTTTAGAAACGGGTGATACCTACCCAAAGAAAGTGTGCATCGCCGTTTGGGGCGATAAAATAGATATTGCCAGTTTTAAAGCGGGTGAAACCATCAATGTTTCTTTTGATGTAGAAAGCCGCGAGTACAATGGCAAATGGTACACCGATGTAAAAGCCTGGAAAGTGGCTGCCGGTAAAGGCACCGAAGGCGGAAGCAGTACAGCTGCCCCACAGGCAGCGCCCGCGGGCGATTTTCCTTCTGGTGATGATTTGCCATTCTAGCAGGCCAGCTATAATTGAACACCCAACTGAGTACTAAGCGCAATTTTTCGGTATTTTCTCAGTTTGAATATTTAATTGAACCACGGAGACACAACGGCACGGGGCGACACAGTTTTTTTCTTTAAGGCAATCCACTGTGGCAGGCCTTTCCGGTTGCAGTTTTACTCCTTTACAGCCTGGCATAAAAACCAAGATAAATTTCTAAGCGCTCCGTGAAACCGCTGTGCCCCTGTGGCAACGTGGTTAAAATGCGACACTACGCAATTTTCTACTTAAATTATTGAAAAATACAGGTATTGGAGGGATGAAAACAACCGTTTTCGTCTCTTCAATATTCTAGTGTCAGTTGGTATCTGTATTTTCAATCACCAATAATTGTATGCCGGCTAGTTTTGCATGGCCGCTAAAAGCTGCATTAAAACCATGAAACAGCGTTTCCCCTTAATTTTTTTACTGTATATACTATTGGTCCCGACCACTTATGCGCAACCCCTGCAAATCACCAACAAGTCTGAAAGGGTAAACTGGTACCAGGATCTTGGCTTTGGTATGTTTATCCATTGGAATGTAGATGTAGTATTGGGGGCTGTTATCAGTCATTCCCTTGCCGGTGCTTCCGATGAATATGTGGAAAAATATTTCAGGGAACTGCCGGACTATTTTAACCCGGAAAAATTCAAGCCACAGGATTGGGCAAAGGCGGCTAAGCTGGCAGGCATGAAATATGTGGTCTTTACCACCAAGCACCATTCGGGGTTTTGTATGTGGAATACACAGTCCACCGATCTGAATGTAATGAATACCCCGTTTAAGCGCGATATCACCAAAGAGCTGGTAGAAGCGTTTCGCAAAGAAGGCATTGCCATCGGCTTTTATTTTTCACCGGAAGACTTTCAACATCGGTCCGCTGCACGACGCAGCCAACAGCGTCGACCCGTTCAAGCTGATCCTCGTCGACCTCGAGCTGCCCGACGGCAACGGCATGGAGTTGCTGGCCGAGTGGGTGCAGTACCCCGCCACCAAGATCGTCACCACGCTGTACTCCGACGACGACCACCTTTTTCCCGCGCTGCAATGCGGGGCCGACGGTTACCTGCTGAAGGAAGACCGCTTCGAAGTGCTGGTCGAAGAGCTGCAGAAGATCGTGCGCGGTCAGCCACCGCTCTCGCCCGCCATTGCACGGCGCCTGCTCACGCACTTTCGCCAGGGCCCGCCGGGCAGCCCGTTCAGCACCTCGGGGCCGATGCCGCTCGAGTCGGGGCTGCAGAGCAGCCGGCCGATGCCGCTTGGGCGCGGCGCGCCGCTCGACCACGAGCGACTCACGCCGCGCGAGAGCGAGGTGCTCACCTACCTGAGCAAAGGCTTCACGATCAAGGAGATCGCAAGCCTCATGGGCATCAAGTGGTTCACCGTCAACGACCACATCAAGTCGATCTACAAGAAGCTCAACGTGTCCAGCCGTGCCGAGGCCGCCGTGCTGGCCAGCAAACAAGGGCTGGTCTGATGGGCCCGAGCCAGCGCCGCTGCCAACGCACGAGTTGAGCGCTCGTGGCGCATCAAGGCCCTGACCCGCGGCGCGACGGCCGCTCTGCCGCGGCCAACAGCCGCTCGCCGGGCCAGTCTTCCGGACTGCACAGCCTGCAAGATTCCGGTCTCGATTCGATTCTGAACGACCTGCCCGGCGCACGCGGCCTGGCCATGTCGCGCTGGATGGGCTGGCGGCTGCGCTTGCTGGTGCTGTGCGCGTTGCTCGGCTGCCTGGGGGTGTTCGCGCTGACACGCAGCCTCGCCGCCGCACCGCACCTTCCGGCGAGCTGGCGTGCCAATACCCAAGGGCAGGTCGAACTGGTGGCCAGCACCGACAGCGTGCTGGCGCTGCACCGCGGCCAGGCACTGTTGACTTTGGCCGGCGCCGGCTTGCCCGAGTTTGCGATCGACGCCTCGGCCCTGCAGCGCTCGCCGCGCTGGATGGTCGACGACGCCGGGCGCGCGCACCAGATGCAGATGCACGAGCAGCTGTTCAGCGCGCAATCACAAACCAGTGTGACGCTGGGCTTTTCAGACGGCCGCTCGGTGAGCGTCGTGCCCGAACCGCGCGGCGTGACCAGCCTGCCGGTGATCTTCTGGATCCTGGTGGCGTTCGCGCTCGCCCTCTACCTCGTCTCGAGCGTGGTGCTGCTGGCCAACCCGTCGTCACGCAACTTCGTCTACGCGGTGATGGGCGCATGCCAGTCGGCCAACCTGCTCTTCATCGCGGTCGAGTCGACACTCGAACTCGGCCTGCGCGCGCCCTTTCTTCAGCTCGACATGCCGGCCCGGATGGCCTTCGACCTGATCACCGCGGCGGCGATGGTGAACGCGGTCTGCCTGCACCCGCGGCGCCTGCCGGGCTCGGGCTGGATCGCGCTCGCCGGCTGGGCTGCCGTGCCGCTGCTGATCGGGCTGTTCGCGGCCGGCATGCTGCCGCATGCCTGGTGGTGGACCCAGGGCGGCGTGGCGGCGCTCGGCGGCCTGGCGATCGGCTTGCTGAGCTGGTCTTACCAGATCGAACCCCATCCGTTCGCGATCGTGCTGCGGCGCTTCGGCGCCGTCACGCTGTCGTCCTGGATGCTGCTGACGCTGGCGCTCGGTGCCTCGGCGCGCCTTTCCGGCATGCCGCACAACATCGCCGACATCGGCTCGATGGTCTGGTACGTGTTCCTGGGCTCGCTGCTGTTGCTGATCCCGTTCCTGGCGCGCTCGCAGACCTTCATGCGCGAGTTCTCGCTGCTGGCGGCCGTGAGCACCGTCGCGACTTCGCTCGACCTGCTCTTCGTCGCGGTGTTTTCGCTCGGCCAGTTCGCCTCGCTGACGCTGTCGCTGTTCCTGTCGCTGGCGGTGTATTCCGGCGCGCGGCAATGGATCCTGAACCATCTGCTCGGCAGCAGCATGCTCACCACCGAGCGCATGTTCGAGCAGCTCTACCGCATCGCGCGCGAAGTCGAAGCGCACCCCGAACGCACGCCGAGCTTGCTGTCGCAGTTGCTGGCCGAACTGTTCGAGCCGCTCGAAGTGACCGTGGTCGAGCGCACGTCGCGGCGCTCGCGCGTGGCGGGCGACGGCTCGAGCATGCTGGTGCCGGTGCCCGCGCTCAGCGACGACCCGCTGGTGCCGCACGGCTCGGTGATGATCCGCTTCGCGCACCGCGGCCGGCGTCTGTTCACCTCCGAAGACGCGCGCCTGACCGACCGCATCGTCGAGCAGCTGCGGCGTGCGGTGCGCTTCGACAAGGCCGTCGAACAAGGCCGCAGCGAAGAGCGCATGCGGCTGGCGCAAGACCTGCACGACGACATCGGCGCGCGCCTGCTGACGCTGATGTACAAGGCCCAGTCGCCCGAGATGGAAGAGTACCTTCGGCACACGCTGCAAGACCTGAAGACCTTGACACGCGGCCTCGCGGCCTCGAACCACCGGCTCTCGCACGCCGCCGGCGAATGGAAGGCCGATCTGACCCAGCGCCTGACGGCCGCTCACATCGAGCTGAAGTGGACCTTCGTCTTCGACGAAGACATCACGCTCACCGTGGTGCACTGGTCGGCGCTGACACGCGTGATGCGCGAACTCGTCAGCAACGTCATCGCACACGCCAAGGCGCAGCAGCTCGAGATCCATTTCAGCCTGGACAAGGACCGCATCGACCTGATGGTCACCGACAACGGCCTGGGCCGCGAGCCACGCACCTGGTCGCACGGGCTCGGTCTGGGTGGGGTGCGCAAACGCGTCAAGCAGCTCGGCGGCGAGGTCGAGTGGCGCGAGGTGCGGCCGCACGGCATCAGCTGCCGGGTGGTGATTCGCGAGCTGTCGAAACGCTGGCAGTGAGCCCGGTCAGGCGGCCAGCCCCACGAACGGCGAAACCGCGTGCATCACGGCGTGCGCCACTTCCGCGGGCCGCTCCTCGTGCGCGAGGTGCCCCATGTGGGGCAGCAGCACCGGCTCCGGCGCGCGCGGCAGCAGCTTGTGCACGCGCCGGGCTTGTTCGGGCGGCACGGCGCGGTCGTTGACGCCGACCAGCGCGACCAGCGGCGTTGGCAGCGAGGGCAACTCGCGCACCAGCGGCCGCAAGTCCCATTGCGCCATCATCGCCAGCGCGCCGGATGCATGCTGCCGGTCGCGCACGAGCCTGGCGTAGAGGTCGATGCCGGCGGCGTCCAGAACCGAACCGGTGCTGCGGATCAAACGCTCGACCGCCGAGCGGTCCGAGGCGCGCCAGGTGAACAGCGTCGAGGCCCGCGGCGTGGCCGCCATCAGCCGCGCCACCGGCGGGAACAGCAGGCCTGGCAGGCCGTCGAGCGGCAGGAAGGCGCCGTTGATGCTGACCAGCGCACGCGGTGCCATCGTGCCGTCGAGCACCATGCGCGCGGCGATCGCGGCACCGGCCGAGTGGCCGATGCACCAGGCCACGTCGAGTCCCAGCACCTTGATCGGCGCGGCCAGCGCGGCGCTCATTCCGGGCAAGGACATCTGCGCTGCGGGGGCTGTTTCAGTGAACGCATGGCCGGGCAGATCGGCGGCCACGACCGTGAAGTGGCGCGCCATCAAGGGCGCGAAGTCACGCCAGGAGTGGGTCGATGCGCCGGTGCCGTGGATCAACAGCAGCACCGGGCCCTGCCCCCTCTGCTGCACATGCCACTTCAAACCGCCGGCCGCCACGAAGCGGCTGGTTTCGCGCTGTGGCCAGCCGAGACCGTCGCGCTCCCAGAGGGAAGTGCACACCCCAGCGTCGCTCGAGGAACGCGATCAGGCAATAGACCGAGGTGGTGGCGAACGGATTGCCGCCGACCAGAAGCGATTGAAACGTCAGCACCACGCGCAAGCGCGGGTCGCTCACGTCTTTGCAGGCAAGCGAGTAGACGGTGCGGTAACCCTCGAGCTTGAGCAACTCGGGCAGCACCCGCGCCATGTCGGTCCAGGAGTCGAAGGCCACGTGGCCGAGCTGCTCGAAGCCCACCTTGTAGATCGCTTCGCTGGCTTTCAGAAAGCGCTCGTAGCCGGCCACGTCGGCGGGTGCAAAACGCGCCACCTCGGCGCTCATGGCGGGGGCGTCGCCGCTGTAGTCGAAGACCTCGCCGTCATCGAAGCGGATGCGGTAGTACGGTGCCACGGGGCGCAGGTCGATGTCGTCGGCCATGCGCCGGCCGCACAGTGCCCACAGCTCCTCGAACAGGAAGGGCGCGGTGATGACCGTCGGGCCGGCGTCGAAGGTGAAGCCGTCTTGCCGATGGACGTAGGCGCGGCCGCCGGGCGCGTCGAGCTCTTCCAGCACGGTGACGCGATACCCGCGCGCGCCGAGCCGCACGGCGGCGGCCAGACCGCCGAACCCGCTGCCGATGACCACGGCATGAGGCTCGCCCGCCAAAGGAGGCACCTGCGCTGCGACCGATGACTTGAGTGTCAACATGACGCCCATACCATGAGTGTCAGATCATTCTGACAATCGATGAATGCCGCAGGGCTGCGCAATGCCGAATTTGCAGGCTGGCGACAGTCGCCGGTGCCTTCAGGAGGGGAAGCGAACGCCGAAGCACTCGGCGCGCTGGCAAAAACTGGGGTGGCTGATGGGGCTCGAACCCACGACAACAGGAATCACAATCCTGGACTCTACCAACTGAGCTACAGCCACCGTAGAGAAATAAATTATAGCGGATGCCTTCGCAGCATCAGCCCCCGCACGCGCGCTGGCCGAGCGCGCCGCCTGTCATTTCTGCGCCGCGCTGGCCGCACTGGCGCCAGAGTCGCTCGCCTTGAGTGCATCGGCCTTGATCTCGACCTTGAAGCGTGACTTCAGCGCGCCGTAGTAGGCCTGCGACTCCGCATCGCCCCAAGCCTGCGCGTACTGCGTCTGCCCGCGCGTGGCGTCGGCAGCGACCGGGTCGCGGCCGAGCACCTTGCCGATCTTGACCACGGCGTAACCCTGCTCACCGAGGTCGACGCCAACAAACGCCGGCAGCGTGGCGACCGGAGCTTTCAACACCGCGTCGAGCACGGTCGACTGAACTTCGCGCGGCTGGGCACGAGAAATCAGCAAAGCGGGTTCGGTCATTGGCGTGTCGGGCGCAGCGCGCAAGGCCGCGAGGCGCTCTTCGCCGAGCTTGCGCGCCAGCGCTGCCGCCTGGACCGTGGCCAGACGGTCACGCACCCGCGTTTTCACGTCGGCCAGCGGGAGTTGATGCGCCGCCGAGTACTGCAGCAGGCGCCCCGAGACCATCGTGCTGGGCGCGATCTCCACGGCCTCGGTGTTGCGCTTGTTGCGCAGCGCATCGGCGCCGAAGAGGGCCTCCAGGAACTTGGGGTTGGCCAGGGCGCCTGTCGCGCCGGGAGCCGCAACGCGCTTCACGTTTTGCGCCGTGCGCAGTTCGAGCTTGAACTTGTCGGCAGCCGGCTTCAGGCTGTCGGGTTGTTCGTAGACCATGTTGGTGAACTCGACCGCCACCTCGGAGAAGCGCTTTTGCGCGAGCTGCGTTTTCACTTCGGTTTCGAGTTCGGCACGCACTGTGTCGAAGCTGCGCTTCTCCCCACCCTTCACGGCGGCCAGCTTGATGAGGTGGAAGCCGAAGTCGCTCTCGACCACGCCGCTCAGTTCGTCGGGCTTGAGGCCGAAGGCCGCATCCTCGAACGGCTTGACCATGGCACCACGACCGAAATAGTCGAGATCGCCGCCTTTCTCTGCCGAGCCAGGATCTTCCGAGTTCTTGCGTGCCACATCGGCGAACGAGGCCGGATTCTTCTTAAGTTCAGCGAGCAGGCTCTCGGCCTTCGCTTTGGCCTTCGCACGGTCGGCTTCAGGCGCGCTCTTTTCGGCCTTGATCAGGATGTGGCTGGCGCGCCGCTCTTCAGGCGTGGTGTATCGCTTTTCATTTTCGGCGTAGTACTTGCGCAGGTCTTCTTCGGGCACGCTGATGCCCTTCTTGAGCGTGTCGAGATCGAGCACCACGTACTCGACCGAGGCTTGCTCCGGTGCCTGGAACTGCAAGGCGTTGACCGGGTCCTTGTAGAACTTCTCGATGTCGGCATCGGTCGGCGACACCTTGTCGAGCGACGCCTTCGCATCGAAACGCTGCACCTGCACTTCACGCTGCTGGAACATTGCATCGAGCGCAGAAGAGGTGGCGCTGACCGGCGCGAACGCAGTGCCGGCCACGCCGAGCATCACCTGGCGCAGGGTCAGGTCCTGGCGCAATCGCTGCGCGAAAATCTCCGACGACATGCCTTGCGCGCTGAGCACGTCCTTGTTGACGCTGCCATCAGGGTTGCGCATGAACGCGAACTGCGCGTCGGCCGCGAACACACGCTGCAATCGGTCGTCGGTCGTGACCAGATTGAGCTTGTCGGCCGCCACCAGCATCACACGCTGGCGCACCAGGCCATCGAGCGACTGCAGTTTCATCTCGGGCGTGTCGAACATCTTGGGGTCGAGGTTGGGCATTTGCTGACGCACCCGCTCCATCTGCTCGCGCTGCGCGGTTTCCCACTCGGTGCGCGTGATGCCTTGCCCCGCCACCTTGGCGACCGTGGCGTTGGCGTCACCGGTGAAACCGCTGTAACCCTGGATCCCGAAAAACACGAACGACGGGAAGATCAGCAACACCAGCAGAAACTGCAGCACGCGCGTGTGCTTGCGAAAAAAGTCGAACATCGGAAGCCTCTATCAACAGGCCGCCCGGCTGCAGCGCAGCGGGGCAACAAGCGGGTGCAAGAAAGGTGGTACACGCCATGCGTCGACACATCGTTCGAGCGCAGAAGCAACAAAGGCGAACCGAGGTTCGCCTTTGGCTGGATGGCTGAGAAGATTCTAGCCGGTCACTCGGGATGCAAATCGGTGGTGGGTGCTGAGGGGCTCGAACCCCCGACCTACGCCTTGTAAGGGCGCCGCTCTACCAACTGAGCTAAGCACCCGTGCTGCATGGCTCGACGCAAAGGCCTTCAGTTGACCGCGTCTTTCAGTGCTTTGCCAGGCCGGAACTTCGGGACCTTGGCCGCCTTGATCTTGATCGTGGCGCCGGTGCGCGGGTTGCGCCCGCTGCGTGCCGCGCGCTTGCCGACGCTGAACGTGCCGAACCCGACGAGGGAAACGGAGTTGCTCTTTTTCAGCGAGGTTTTCACACCACCAATCACGGCTTCCAGGGCGCGCGCCGCGGCCGCCTTGGAGATATCGGCCTGCTTGGCAATGTGTTCGATCAATTCACTTTTGTTCACGGGTGCTCCCCCTCTCTAAAGGTCTCTCACATGGAATTCGGGTGGTGTTTGGGCTGCATGAATGAAGCCTGCGCAGCGCGATTGATTACAGCCGTGCGCTCCCCCACTGTCAAGCGCGGAAGCGGATTCTATTCGTAATCAATCGCCCTCAATTCAAGGGGAAGCACGCGCTTCCTCGCTTGACAAATATCACTCGCCGCACGTCAGCGCAAGGGCGATCGCACCACCATCGCAACACCACCGACCGTGAGCACCATGCCCAGCAACATCAGCGGCGTGAACGATTCTCCGAACAGGGCCCAGGCCATCAACGCGGTGCACGGTGGCACCAGGTACATCAAGCTCGTGACGCGCGTGGCCGCACCACGTTGCAACAGCATGTAGAGCAACGAACTGCCGCCGAGTGTCAGCGCCAGCACCGACCACGCCATCGCGCCGACCATGTGCGGGTGCCAGACGATGGGCTCGGTTTCGAGCGCAGCGAGTGGCGCCGTCACGGCGAACGCGGCGAGCAATTGCACGGCGCTGGCGCTGCGCACATCGCAGGGCGCGACGAAGCGCTTCTGGTACAGCGTGCCGACCGTGATGCCGATCAGCGCAAACACCGCGAGCGAGAGATTCCATGCAGTCACTTCGCCACCACCGAGCTTGCGCCAGACCACCAGCGTCAGTCCGATCAGCCCGAGCAAGAGCCCGAGCCACTGGCGCGTCGACACGCGCGCCTGGCTCGAGCCAGACACCGTCAGCGCCATCCAGATCGCGGTGAGCACCGGCTGCAAGCCCACCAGAAGCGCAACCGTGCCGGCGCCGATCCCGGCCTTCACCGCCGACCACACCCCGCCAAGATAGGCGGCATGGATCAACACGCCGACGACACCGAGGTGCAGCCACTGCGCGCCGCTCTGCGGCCACTCGACGCGCGCGAACACGATCCAGACCAGAAAGCACACGAACGAGAGTGCGTAGCGCAGCGCCAGAAAACTCATCGGCGGCGCATGCGGCATGCCGAAGCGCGCGACGATGAAGCCGGTGCTCCAGATCAGCACGAAAACCCACGGCATGGCCTGCACCAGCGCGCGCTGGCGGTCCGACTCAGTGCCTTGCACTAGCGGGCCTTGGCGCGAATTTCGGGCAGCGCCTTCTGCAGGTAGTACACCATCGACCAGATCGTCAACACCGCCGAGGCGTAGATCAGCACCGTGCCCCATTGCTGGGTGTCGATCACGCCGAACAGCGTGCCGTGGTACAGCAGGAACGGGATCGCGACCATCTGCACCACAGTCTTGACCTTGCCCAGCATGTGCACCGCGACACTGCGCGACGCACCGATCTGCGCCATCCATTCACGCAGCGCCGAGATCGCGATCTCGCGGCCGATGATGATGAGCGCGATCAGGCTTTGCACGCGCGCCAGTTCGACCAGCACCAGCAGCGCGGCGCAGACGAGGAACTTGTCGGCCACCGGGTCGAGGAACGCGCCGAACGACGATGTCATGTTCAGTTTGCGGGCCAGGTAGCCGTCGGCCCAGTCGGTCAGCGCGACCACCACGAACAACACGGTGGCGATCAGGTTGCGGTCGGGCTCGCCGATCGGCAGATGAAAGACACCGACGATCAGCGGAATCGCAACAATGCGCGCCCAGGTCAGCAGCGTGGGGAGATTGAAAAACATCCACCCATTGTGACCAAGTTCGGGCGCCGGCTGTGCCGGGCTTCAATCGAGCGTGCGCGGCTTGAATTTGCGGTCGTCGTTGAACAGGAAGGACTCGGTGAAACGCCAGGGCTTGGGCAGGCGCGACACATCACCGAAGGGCGCGGCACGGTGCAGCGCGTCGATCGCCAATTGAATGGTGTCCCTGGCCTCGCGTGGCTGGCGCAGCGTTTCGATCTTGCGGATGCTGCCGTCGCCGTTGAGCTCGACCTCGAGTACCGGGATGGCCAACAGGGGCTCGGGAGGCGTTCCCGTGTAGGTTCCGCCGGGGTTGGCCGCGACCATGCGTTGTGCGGCCTGTTTGCGCAGTTCGTTCCAGTTGCGAACGGGGCCTGGCGCGGCGAGGCGCACAGCGCCCGCGACCGCAGGCAGCCTCGTGCTCGCGGTCGAACTGGATTGGTTCGAACTCGTGGCCGGAGCTGGCGCCGGTGCCGGAGCGGGTGGCGGCGACGAAGAGCAACCCGCCAGAAGACCCAGGGCTGCCAGGCCCAGACGCACACGCCGGTCAATGCAAAGCACGATAGATTTCCTCTGCCAGTTCTTTTGATATGCCGTCGACCGTGAGCAGGTCGTCGACGCTCGCGTGTCCGACCCCGCGCACGCCCCCAAACCGTTGCAGCAGCTTGGCCCGCTTCTTCGGCCCCACCCCTGCGATGTCTTCGAGCCCGCTCGCACCGGTGCGCACACTCGCGCGCCGCGCCCGCATGCCGGTGATCGCAAAACGGTGCGCCTCGTCGCGGATTTGCGCCACCAGCATCAGTGCTGCCGAATCGCGACCGAGAGACACCTTGACGCGGCCGTCGGCGAAGACCAGTTCTTCAAGCCCGACCTTGCGGCCTTCGCCCTTCTCGACACCCACGATGCGCGCCAGATCGATACCGAGCTCCTCGAATACTTCACGCGCGACGCCGACCTGACCGCGGCCACCATCGACCAGCACCAGATCGGGCAGGCGCGCCTCGCCCTTGCTGGCGGCTTCGACCAGCTTCGAATAGCGGCGTGTCAGCACCTGGCGCATGGCGGCATAGTCGTCGCCACCGGTGATGCCTTCGATGTTGTAGCGGCGGTACTGGGCACTCTGCATCTTGTGGGTTTCGAACACCACGCACGATGCCTGAGTTGC
>JANYFX010000103.1 GCA_025359585.1 Rhizobacter sp.
CTCAGGCTCGCGCTGCAGAACCTGCAGTGGCACGGCGAGCGCGCCGTGCCGGCCGCCAGGGTGCAGCTCAGTGCGCGCGTCGCGGCGCCGAACGCGGCGCGCGAATCGGCCGGCGGCACCGGTGTCGTCGACTGGAAAGGGCAGGTCGGCGTGCAGCCGCTGCTCGCCAGCGGCGCGCTGCGCATCGAGCGCTTTCCGGTGCACCTGTTCGAGCCCTACTTCGGGCGCGCGTTGCCGCTCAGCCTGGTGCGGGCCGAGGCGGGTTACACCGGCAACCTGGCCTTGCGTTCGTCGCCTGCGGGCCTGGACGTGGCGGCCGCGGGCGACCTGCTGCTCGGCGACGTGCACGTGAGCGCGCGAGACACCGGCGACGAGCTGCTGACATGGCAGTCCTTCGCCTTCAAGGGTATGAAGTTCGCGATGAAACCGGGCACGCGGCCGCAACTCGAGATCGGCGAAGCGGCGCTCAACGACTTCTACTCGCGCCTCGTCGTCACCGAACAAGGCCGCTTCAATCTGCAGGACGTGGGCGCGGCGCCCGCAAGCCCCGCCGCTGCAGCGAGCAGTGCGAGCGCGGCCGCAAGCAACGCCGCGCCGGTGGTGGCCGCGGGCGCCAGCGCACCCGCTGCGGGCTTGCCGATCGACGTCCAGATCGGCGCGACAAGATTGACCAACGGCAAGGTCGATTTCAGCGACCGTTTCGTGCGCCCCAACTACAGCGCGGCGCTGACCGAACTCAACGGCCAGCTGGGCCCGTTCCGCTCCGACACGCGCGACATGGCCACGCTCGCCTTGCGCGGCCGCGCGGCAGGCACCGCGCTGCTCGAGATCAGCGGCCAGATCAACCCGTTCGCCAAACCGCTGGCACTCGACATCACCGCCAAGGCGAGCGACCTGGAACTCGCGCCGCTCTCGACTTACGCCGGCAAGTACGCGGGTTATGCGATCGAGCGTGGCAAGCTCAGCATGGAGGTCTCGTACAAGATCGACGCCGACGGCAGGCTCGACGCGAAGAACCAGGTGATCCTGAACCAGCTCACCTTCGGCGACAGGATCGAGTCGCCCGACGCCACCAAACTGCCCGTGCTGCTGGCCGTGGCCTTGCTCAAAGACAGGCACGGCGTGATCGACATCAACCTGCCGGTCAGCGGCAGCCTGAACGACCCGAAATTCAGCATCGGCGGCATCATCTGGAAAGTCATTCTCAACCTGTTGACGAAGGCGTTGACCGCACCGTTCGCCTTGCTCGCCGGCGGTGGCAGTGAAGACCTGAGCCTGGTCGAGTTCAGGCCCGGCACGGCGCTGGTGAACGCGGGTGGCAACGCCGCGATCGACAAGGTGGCGAAGGCGCTGATCGACAAGCCGGCGCTGAAGATGACCGTCACCGGCGCGGCCGACCCGGCCTCGGAACGAGAGGCCTACCTGAGTGCGGCACTCGAAGCGCGCCTGGCCACCGAAGCGCGCCGCGAGGCCTTGCGCAGCGGCGCGCCGGGGGTCGCCGTGAGCGCGTCGGCGGCGGCCGGTGCGGCGCCACCGCTCGGTGCAGAAGAACGCGCGCGCCTGCTGAAGCAGCTTTACAAGGACACCGAGATCCCGAACAAACCGCGCAACGCCGTCGGCTTCGTGAAGGACATTCCCGGCCCCGAGATGGAAGTGCTGCTGAAGAGCCGCATCGTCGTCGGCGACGAGGCGATGCGCGAGCTCGCCTTGCAGCGGGGCATCGCGGTGCGCGACGCGCTGATCGCCAAGGGCCTGCCGAGCGAACGCCTGTTCCTGGCTGCGCCGAAACTGCGCGCCGCCGGTGACACCGATGCGGCCTGGACGCCCCGCGTGCAGCTCGCGCTCAGCACCCAGTAGGTCGCCGCTCGCCGCGGGCAGCGCTCACCATTGGGGTATTCACCGGCCGCGTAGGTAGCCGTGTATCACCTGTCTTCATGGCACCGGTGCAAGACTGCGTTCACCGAGGCGGACACAGAGCCGCGCGGAGGTAGCCAACCAGCCAACCAGCCGGAGACAAGACATGCGTGTGATCACGATCAAGAGCGCCGCTGCGCCCAGCGGCAGCTGTGACGAAGAAGGTTCGGGCGAGGTGCCCAAGCTGGACCTCGCGCTGGTGCGGCGCGAGTTTCTCAAAGGGTCGGGCATTCTGATGGGCACGATCGCCACCGGCAGCGTGCTGGCCGCTCTGGCACCGTCGCCGGTGTGGGCGTTGGAACTCAAGACCCTGAGCAAGGCCGAAGGCGAGGCCCTGATGAAAATGGGGCGGGTGCTGTACCCGCACAAGAAACTGCCCGACGCGGTCTACGCCTTGCTCGCCAAGGACCTCGACGCCAAGGCCGCTGGCGATGCTGCAGCCGCCACCCAGATCCGCACCGGCGTGGCCGCGCTGAACAGCGCAGCCGGCGGCAGCTTCGCGAAAACCAGCGACAAGAAGAAGCTCGAGATCGTGAAGGCGATGGAGGGCCAGCCCTTCTTCGGCACCGTGCGTGGCCAGTGCATCACCTCGCTGTACGACAACGACATGGCCTACGCGAGCTTCGGTTACCCCGGCTCGGCCTGGGAGAAGGGCGGCTACATCACGCGCGGCTTCCAGGACCTGAAGTGGTTGCCGGCGCCTTCGGCCGAAGCGAGCCCGAAGCCCTGGTTCGGTTGACACCACAGGCTCACACGACACGCGCGGAAAACACGCGCACCCTCATTCAAATCCGGAGACAGACATGGCCAAATTCGACCAGGGCGACGACTCGGTCGTCGTCATCATCGGCTCGGGCGCGGGCGGCGGCACGCTCGCCAACGAGCTGGCGCAAAAGGGCATCAAGGTGGTGGTGCTCGAAGCCGGCGCAATGCAATCGAACGCGACGTTCATCAACGACGAATGGAAGTCGTTCAGCCAGCTCGCCTGGCTCGACCCGCGCACCACCTCGGGCACGTGGCGGGTGGCGAAAGACTTCTCGGGCCTGCCGGCCTGGGTCTGCAAGACCGTGGGCGGCACCACCACGCACTGGGCCGGCGCTTCGCTGCGCTTGCAAGAGCACGAGTTCAAGGCGCGCACGACCTACGGCGACATCAAGGGCGCGAACCTGATGGACTGGCCGGTCACGCTGAAGGAACTGGAACCTTATTACGCCAAGGCCGAAGACAAGATGGGCGTGACACGCACCAACGGCATCCCCGGCCTGCCGGGCAACAACAACTTCAAGGTGATGTACGCCGGCGCCACCAAGCTCGGCTACAAGGAAGTGCACACCGGCAACATGGCGATCAACAGCCAGCCGCGCGACGATCGCGGCCGCTGCCTGCAGCTCGGCTTCTGCTTCCAGGGCTGCAAGAGCGGGGCGAAGTGGAGCACGCTCTACACCGAGCTGCCCAAGGCCGAGAAAACCGGCAACATGGATCTGCGCCCCGAAAGCCACGTGACGCGCATCGAACACAGCACCGCCGGCCTGGTCAACGGCGTTGTCTACTTCGACAAGGACGGGAAAGAGCAGCGCCAGAAAGCGCGCATCGTCTGCGTCGCCGGCAACTCGATCGAGACGCCGCGGCTGTTGCTGCTGTCGGCGTCGAACATGTTCAAGGACGGGCTGGCCAACTCGTCGGGCCAGGTCGGGCGCAACTACATGCGCCACATGACCGGCTCGGTCTACGGCACGTTCGGGACAGCGTTGCCCCACTTGTCCTTGAAGTTGGTGTTGAGCGTCACGCGGTTGCTTTCCCGGGGCATGTCTTCGCCGACGATCCACATGCCAGCGAGGCGGGTGTAATT
>JANYFX010000158.1 GCA_025359585.1 Rhizobacter sp.
GGCGCGTACATGCTGGGGCTGCTCGCCTCGCCGCAGCTCACCGACACCTTCACCTGGTTCGCCACCACGTTTCCGAACGGCCTGCACACGCCGTGGTGGGTGGTCATACCGCTCGGTGCCGTGCTCGCGGGTCTCGCCGGCATGCTGCTCGGCGCGCCCACGCTGAAGCTGCGCGGTGACTACCTCGCGATTGTCACGCTCGGTTTCGGCGAGATCGTGCGCGTGTTCATGAACAACCTGGACGCGCCGATCAACATCACCAACGGCCCGAAAGGCATCGCGCAAATCGACGACATCTCGATGTTCGGCGTGCACTTCGGCAAGACCCAGCACCTGTTCGGCATGGATTTCCCGAAGGTCACCAACTACTACTACCTGTTCCTCGTGCTCGTGCTGTTCGCGATCCTGGTCTGCTACCGCCTCGAGCGCAGCCGCATCGGCCGCGCCTGGATGGCGATCCGCGAAGACGAGATCGCGGCCAAGGCGATGGGCATCAACACCCGCAACCTGAAGCTGCTCGCGTTCGGCATGGGCGCCACCTTCGGCGGCGTGTCGGGCGCGATGTTCGCGACCTTCCAGGGGTTCATCTCACCCGAATCGTTCAGCCTGCAGGAGTCGGTGATGATCGTGGCGATGGTCGTGCTCGGCGGCATCGGCCACTTGCCCGGTGTGATCGTCGGCGCCTTGTTGCTGTCGGCCTTGCCCGAGGTGCTGCGTTACGTCGCCGGCCCGTTGCAGGCGATGACGGGTGGGCGGCTCGACGCGTCGATCCTGCGCCAGTTGCTGATCGCGCTGGCGATGATCGGCATCATGCTGTCGCGCCCACGCGGCCTGTGGCCATCGCCAGAGCACGGCAAGGCGGCGCCTGCTGCCCCAACGCCCACGCCTTCGAAGTGAGCAGGAGCACGACATGAGCGAAACCATTCTCAAGGTCAGCGGTGTCTCCAAGCGCTTCGGCGGTTTGCAGGCGCTCTCCGAAGTCGGCATCACGATCATGAAAGGCCAGGTCTACGGCCTGATCGGCCCGAACGGCGCCGGCAAGACCACCTTTTTCAACGTGCTGACGGGCCTGTACACGCCGGACTCCGGCTCATTCGAGTTGGGCGGCAAGCCCTACAAGCCGACGGCGGTGCACGAGGTGGCCAAGGCCGGCATCGCCCGCACCTTCCAGAACATCCGCCTGTTCGCCGAAATGACGGCGCTCGAGAACGTGATGGTCGGCCGCCACGTGCGCACGCACTCGGGCCTGATCGGCGCGGTGTTTCGCACCGCGGCCTTCAAGGCCGAAGAAGCAGCGATCGCCAGCCGCGCGCAGGAGTTGCTCGATTACGTGGGCATCGGCCGCTTCGCGCAGTACAAGGCGCGCACGCTGAGCTACGGCGACCAGCGGCGCCTGGAAATCGCACGCGCGCTGGCCACCGACCCGAAATTGATCGCGCTCGACGAGCCGGCCGCCGGCATGAACGCGAGCGAGAAGGTCGTGCTGCGCGAGCTGATCGACCAGATCAGAAAAGACGGCCGCACGATCCTGCTGATCGAACACGACGTGAAACTCGTGATGGGCCTGTGCGACCGCCTGACCGTGCTCGACTACGGCAAGCAGATCGCCGAAGGCACGGCCGCCGAAGTGCAGAAGAACGAGAAGGTGATCGAGGCTTACCTCGGCGCCGACCACAAGAACCACTGAGGGCGCGGATCATGGCAAAAACTATGCTGAAGGTCACGGGCCTGAAGGTCGCTTACGGCGGTATTCAGGCGGTGAAGGGCGTGTCGTTCGAAGTGCTCGAAGGCGAACTCGTCAGCCTGATCGGCGCCAACGGTGCCGGCAAGTCGACCACGCTGAAAGCCATCACCGGCCTGCAGCCGGCGGCGGCCGGCGACATCGAGTACCTCGGCAAGTCGATCAAGGGCCAGGGCCCGTGGGACTTGGTCAAGCAGGGCCTGATCATGGTGCCCGAAGGCCGCGGCACCTTCACGCGCATGACGATCACCGAGAACCTGCAGATGGGCGCGTTCGTGCGCAACGACGAAGCGCAGATCGAGCTCGACATCGAAAAGGTGTTCGGCATCTTCCCGCGCCTGAAAGAGCGCCGCAACCAGCTCGCCGGCACCATGTCGGGCGGCGAGCAGCAGATGCTCGCGATGGGCCGCGCGCTGATGGCACAGCCGAAAGTGCTGCTGCTCGACGAACCGTCGATGGGGCTGTCGCCGATCATGGTCGACAAGATCTTCGAGGTCGTGAACGACATCCACAGCCGTGGCACGACCGTGTTGCTGGTCGAGCAGAACGCCAGCCGCGCCTTGCAGCTCGCCTCGCGCGGCTATGTGATGGACTCCGGCGAAGTGACGATGAGCGGCGAAGCCAAGGCTTTGTTGAACGACCCGAAGGTACGCGCCGCTTACCTCGGCGAATAGAGCCCATGGCCCGGCCGCGGGCGCCGGGCCACCCCAGGGGCGGGCGATACAATTCGCCCGCCATGAACATGCCCGCCATCCCTCTTTTCGGTCGCAGCTTTCAGCGCGACTTTTGCGCCGTGCGGCGCTGCGGCATCTCTCTGCGGCGTGTCGAGGCGTCGGCTCCGTGACGCTCGATCTGCAGGTCTCGCCCCACGTGTCTCTCACGCCGCTGCTGTTCCACCGTGGGCATGTGGGCGCGGCCGCGCCGGCGCACCCACTCGGCGGGCGCCGGGTCGGTGAGGGCACGGGCTTGTTCGCGCACGAATTGCTCGTGCCCGATGGTGCGGTTTTCGACCTGTGGTCGGGCAGCGCCGACGTGCACACGCAGCGCCACGGTTGTGTGCATTACAGCAGCGACGGTCAGTGGCTTCACGGCTTTGCAGAGATCGACGACGCGGCATTTGAAGGTGGCTTGCACGCTGCCGCCCGCCAAGCCTACACCGACCTGTTCGACGTGCTCGCGCAAAGCCGCAGCCCGCACCTGCTGCGGCTGTGGAACTACATCGCCCACATCAACGCGCCCGACGCCGATGGCGTGGAGCGCTACCGCCACTTCAACGCCGGCCGCCAGCAAGCCTTCATCGATGCGCGCCGCAGCGCCTTCGACGGCACGCCGGCCGCGTGTGCGCTCGGCACCCGGAAAGGCCCGCTGCGCGTGTTCTTTCTGGCCGGGCCGCGCGCACCGCTGGCGATCGAGAACCCGCGCCAGATCAGCGCCTACCGCTACCCGGCGAGCTACGGCGCGCGCAGCCCCACGTTCTCGCGCGCTGCGCTGGCCGATGTCGGCGGGGGCCGGCAGGCACTCTTCATCTCGGGCACCGCGAGCATCGTCGGTCACGCCACGCTGCACATCGGTGACGTGCGCCGGCAGACCGGAGAGAGCCTCGCGAACATGGGCGCGGTGCGCGAGGTCGCGGCCTTGCGTGCCGGGGCGGAGTTCGCCGCGCCCGAGCTGATCTACACCGTGTACCTGCGCCACCGCAGTGACCTCGCCGTGGTGCGCGAAGTCTTCGAGCGGCACGTCGGCGCACACAGCGCGGCCGCGCGCGAGGCCGTGTACCTGCAGGCCGACATCTGCCGCGCCGAATTGCTGGTCGAAATCGAAGCCCACGCGTTCGTCCACCAGGAGTCACCGGTTTGAAGTTGCCCCGTCTGATCGTGGCCGCACTTGCCGCCATCGCTGGCCATGCGTGGGCGGTCGAGCCGGCCGATGCGCCGGCCTCCGCGCCCGCCGGATTGCACGTGCCCCAACCCGCCGTCGAAACAGCCACCAGCGTCAAACGTCCACTGTGGGAACTCGGCATCGGCGTGGCGGCCCTGAGCCTGCCCGACTACCGCGGCTCCGACCAGAGCAGCGCCTACCTGCTGCCCTTGCCCTACGTCGTCTACCGCGGCACCTTCCTGAAGGCCGACCGCGACGGCACACGCGCCTTGCTGCTCGACTCGCAGCGTGTGAAGGTCGACGTGAGCGTGGCCGCATCTACCCCCGCGCGCAGCCGCGACAACGTCGCGCGCCAGGGCATGCCCAACCTGCCGGGCACCTTCGAGATCGGGCCCAACGTCAACATCACGCTGCTCGGCTCGGCCGATCAAAAGCCCCGGCTCGACATGCGCCTGCCGCTGCGCGCGGCGATCACCTTGCAACGCTCCCCGAAGACGGTGGGCGCCACGTTCTCGCCGCACCTGAACCTCGACCTGGCCGAAGTGGCCGGCGGCTGGAACGTCGGCATGCTGATCGGCCCGCAGTTCGGTGACCGCCGGTTTCACCAGCAGTACTACGGCGTGGACGCGGCTTACGCCACACCGCAGCGCCCCGCCTACAGCGCCCGTGGTGGTTACGCCGGGTGGGACGCGATCGCCGCCACCTCGCGCCGCTTCGGCAACATGTGGGTCGGGGCCTTCGTGCGCTACGACAGCCTGCGCGGCGCCGTCTTCGAAGACAGCCCGCTGGTGCGGCGCAGCTCGGGCGTGACGGCCGGCTTCGGTGTCTCGTGGGTCCTGGACACCTCGTCCGAGCTCGTCGACAGCCCCAACTGAGGTGCCGTTTGAGGGTCTTGCGGCGCTTCGTCCACAGCGTGATGTTCTACGTGCTGCTGACCCACCTGGCGATGATGTCGCTCACGTGGAGCCTGGTCGCGCTCGTGCTGTACCCGCTGCTCTCGCGCGAGAACGGCGTGATCGTGGGGCGCGCCGCGATCTCGTC
>JANYFX010000207.1 GCA_025359585.1 Rhizobacter sp.
GAACATGAACGCCAGGCCGACACCAACCCGGCGCGACTGGTGCACGTTCCAGAACACCAACACCAGCGCGAGCAGGTCGGGCACCGCCGGCTCGCGGCCCAGCGGCACGAGGTTGAACAGCAGCGCGAACGCGAGCGTGAACGCGACGAACAGCGGGTTGACCGGCAGCAGCAGCTGGTCGGACGAGCGCGGCATGATCATGACGCGCCTCTCTTGCTTCGCGGCTTGATCATCGCGCGCCGCTCTCGGTTCGAGGTTTGATCATTTGCGCCCCGCCTTGCGCGAGCCTCGCGGCTTGGCCTCTTCGACCGGCTCGGGCGGTGGCGGCATCTGCAGGCCGACCGGCTCCAGCACCATCACGTGGCGCACGCCATCGGGCAAGGCGGTCGGCGTCAGCACGATGCGCGCGAAACCCGAGTCGACCTTGCGGTCCACCGCCTTGACCTTGGCCACCGGCAAACCGGGCGGGTACACGCCGTCGACGCCGGAGGTGGTGAGCGTGTCGCCGACCTGCACGTCGGCGTTGCCCGCCATGAAGCGCATTTCCATCGCTTCGCCCAGGCCGGCGGCGCTGCCGAAAGCCGCGCTGCGCGCCAGGCTGCGCGCGTTGAGCACGGGAATGGCGGCGTCCTTGTCGGTGAGCAGCGTCACTTCGGACGAGAGCGGGAACACCCGCGTGACCTGCCCGAGCACACCGGCTTCGTTGATCACCGGCGAGGCGAGCACCACGCCGTTGGTGGCGCCGCGGTCGATCACGACCTTGCGCGAATACGGATCGGAGGCTTCATAAAGAATCTGCGCCATCTGCGAGCGCACCGTCAGCCTCGGCCGCAGTTCGAGCAGAGCACGCAACCGCGTGTTCTCGCCTTGCAACTGCTCGACCTGCAGCGAGCGTTCGGCCTGTTTTGCCAGCTCGAGCTTGGCCGCCGCCGCGCCGTCGAGCGCACGCTTGAGGCCCATGAAGTACTCGCCGACATCGCCCCACGCCTGGACCGGCACGAGCAGCGCTTGTTGAGGGTAGTACAGCACCGTGGCCAGGCCAGCGCGCAGCTGCCGCGCGATCGTGAAACGGTTGTCGGCCACCATCAGGAACAGCGCCAGCGCCGAAAACAGGATCAGCTTGGTCAGCGCCGAAGGGCCCTGTCGAAAAAAGGGCGGCGGGGTGCGGTCGATGGTTCCGAAGGACATAGGGCTACTGCGCGACCGTGATCCGGGGTTGGGCGGTGCTCGGAATCCTCACGTACCTGACGTACGTTCCGGTTCCTGCGCTCCGGCCGCCCCCGGCTGACGGCCGCTCGCTACGCCCTACCGAGCGCGGTTCAGGGAGCTGCGTTGCACCCACTCACTCCGAGGTGAAGATGGAACCGAGCCGCTCCATGCGCTCGAGCGCCATGCCACAACCGCGCACCACGCAGGTCAGCGGGTCTTCGGCCACGAGCACCGGCAGGCCGGTTTCTTCGGACAACAAACGGTCCAGGTCACGCAGCAGGGCGCCGCCGCCGGTCAGCATCATGCCGCGCTCGGCGATGTCGGCGCCGAGCTCGGGCGGGGTTTGCTCCAGCGCGTTCTTCACCGCCGAGACCATCTGGTTCAGCGGGTCGGTCAAGGCTTCGAGGATCTCGTTGCTGCTGATCGTGAAGCTGCGCGGCACGCCTTCGGAAAGGTTGCGGCCCTTGACTTCCATCTCTTTCACTTCGGAGCCGGGGAAGGCGCTGCCGATCTTCTTCTTGATCATCTCGGCGGTGGGCTCGCCGATCAGCATGCCGTAGTTGCGGCGGATGTAGTTGATGATCGACTCGTCGAACTTGTCGCCACCGACGCGGATGCTGCCCTTGTAGACCATGCCGCCCAGGCTGATCACGCCAACTTCGGTCGTGCCGCCGCCGATGTCGACCACCATCGAGCCGCTCGCCTCGCTGACCGGCAGGCCCGCGCCGATCGCCGCGGCCATCGGCTCTTCGATCAGGTACACGTCGGAAGCGCCGGCGCCGAGCGCCGATTCGCGGATCGCGCGGCGCTCGACCTGCGTGGAGCCGCAGGGCACGCAGATGATGATGCGGGGGCTCGGCCTCAAGATGCCACGCGGGTGAACCATCTTGATGAACTGCTTGAGCATCTGCTCGGTGACGGTGAAGTCGGCGATCACGCCGTCTTTCATCGGGCG
>JANYFX010000257.1 GCA_025359585.1 Rhizobacter sp.
GTCTTCCACCGGGTCGAACAGACCGAGCGGCGACTCGTTCACCGGCGAGCCCTTGATCGCGTAGAACGGCACCTGCTCCATCAGCAACTTGAGCCGCTCGGCGATCGAGCTCTTGCCGCCGCCCACCGGGCCGAGCAGGTAGAGGATCTGCTTCTTTTCTTCCAGCCCCTGCGCAGCATGCCTGAAGTACGAGACCACCTGCTCGATCGCGTCTTCCATGCCGTAGAACTCGGCGAAGGCGGGGTAGATCTTGATGAGCTTGTTGGCAAAGATGCGTGACATCCGCGGCTCGTTCCGCGTGTCGACCATCTTCGGCTCGCCGATGGCCTTGAGCATGCGCTCGGCGGCGGTGGCATAGGCAACGGGGTTGCGCTTGCACTCGGCGAGGTAGTCCTCGATCGAGAGTTCTTCTTCGCGGCTGCGTTCGAAGCGGGCGGCGAAATTGCTGATCACATCCATGCTGATCTCCTGTGGCGTACTAGGAGGCGGATCGGGGAGTCGTACTCCCTTCACCGTCTGGGGAAGTTCTGATGACACCCGGCGGGCGCCATCAGAGCTTTCCGTTCATCAGCGAGTTCTGTGTCTCAAGCTTCGTTCATTCTGCGCCAGCCGGTGCTCGGAGTAAAAGGCCCATCACCGTTCATTTCGGGAATCATTTGCATGATCGTGCATTAGCAAACAACGTGCCGAAGATGGGTGCGTTGACATGCTGCCTGTGTGGCTGAGCGTGTCAAGCGTGGCAAAGTTCCGCACGGTGTGATCCGCACGTGCGCAACAAGCGCAAGGGTCTGCGCGTGTTTCGCGCAGTCGCTCAGCGTGCGCCGAGGCCGAGCTTTTCGAGCAGGCCGTTCAACTCGTCGAGCGAGCCGAAAGCGATGGCGATTTCGCCTTGCTCACCGTGCTTGGTGCGCTTCTTGACGCGCACTTCGACCGCCGCCGTGAGTGTGTCCGACAGCTCCTGCTCAATGCGCTGCAGGTCGCGGCCTTTTTCGTTCTTCGCACGCAACAACGGTGTCTGTCGGCCGGTGGTGGTGCCGGCGCGTGCGACCAGCCGCTCGGCTTCGCGCACGCTGAGTTTCCTGGCGACGATCTCGGTTGCGCTCAAGATCTGTTGCGCACCTTCGAGCGGCAACAGCGCGCGTGCGTGGCCCATGTCGATGTCACCGGCCATCAGCATCTGTTGCACCGGCTCCGTCAGGTTCAACAAACGCAGCAGGTTGCTGGCGGCACTGCGCGATCGGCCGACCGACTGCGCGGCCTGTTCGTGGGTGAGGCCGAACTCATCCGTCAGGCGCTTAAGGCCCTGGGCTTCTTCGAGCGGGTTCAGGTCTTCGCGCTGGATGTTCTCGATCAGCGCCATCGCGGCTGCAGCTTCGTCGGGCACTTCGCGGACCAGAACGGGCACTTCGTCCAGCCCGGCGAGTTTTGCGGCACGCATGCGGCGCTCGCCGGCGATGATCTCGTAGCGCCCCAGTGCCACCGGGCGCACGAGGATCGGCTGCATCACACCCTGCGCCTTGATGCTCTCGGCCAGCTCGTAGAGCGAGCCTTCGTCCATGCGCGTGCGTGGCTGGTACTTGCCGGCCTGCAGTTGCGTGAGCTTCAGCGTGTGCGGCAAGCCGCTGTTCGCGCTGCTGGCGAGTTCATCGGCGTCTTTGACACGCGGGCCGAGCAATGCTTCGAGGCCGAGGCCGAGGCCTTTGGGTTTCTTGGTGACCATGGCGACGATTGTGGACGATCAAACCGCGAGCTCGACGAGCGCGGCCAGCATCGCGTGCCCTTCGTGCCAGTCGCCGAGCCCGGAGTCGCCGTTGATGTGGCCGCGCGCGCCGATCGTGGCCGAGTCGCTGCCCCAGTCACCGGCCATTGCGGCGACGCGCTCGGGGCTGCCGTAGGGATCGTCGCTGCTGGTCACGACCAGGCTCGGAAAGGGCAGGCGTTCACGCACGATCGGGCGCCAGTTGTAGAGCTGCGGTGGCATGTCGTCGCGCTCCGGGTCAGGTGGTGCGACCAGCAACGCGGCCTTGACGCGCGCCGTGTGCTGCGAGTGGGCAGCCCATGCGGCGACGAGCTGGCAACCGAGGCTGTGAGCGACCAGCACCGCCGGCGTTTCGCTTTGCTGCAGCACCTCGTCGAGACGCGCCATCCAGTCACCGCGCTTCGGCCACATCCAGTCGTCTTGCTCGACCCGGTGGTAGACATGAAGCTGTTCCCAGCGGCTTTGCCAATGGCTCGGCCCCGAGTTCTGCCAGCCTGGCAACAACAAGACGCGCGTGGGCAAAACAACGTCAAGTGTCATGGTGCTGGTTTATGCTTGTCCAACGTTTTGAAGCAGGGTGGAAGCCATGAAATACCGCGCGTTCGTCGATGGCCAGGAAGGCACTACCGGCCTGCGCATTCACGAGTATCTCGCGCAGCGCGGCGACATCGAGGTGCTGCGCATCGATGCCGACAAGCGCAAGGACGCCGCCGAACGCGCGCGCCTGTTGAATGCGGCCGACGTCGCCTTCCTGTGCCTGCCCGATGTGGCGGCCCGGGAAGCGGCTGCTCTGGTCACCAATCCCAAGACCTGCCTGATCGACGCCAGCACGGCGCACCGCACCACACCAGGGTGGGCTTACGGGCTGCCCGAACTGGCGCCCGGCCAGCGCGAGCTGATCCGCGCCGGCAAGCGCATCTCGAACCCCGGCTGCCACGCGTCGGCCTTCATCCTGTTGCTGCGCCCCTTGGTCGACGCCGGGCTGGTGCCGGCAACGCTGCCGGTCTCGGCCAGTTCGATCACCGGCTATTCCGGCGGTGGCAAGAAGATGATCGAGCAGTACGAAGCGGGCGGCGACGCGTTGCTCGATTCGCCGCGGCCTTATGGTCTGACGCTGGCGCACAAGCATGTTCCGGAGATGATGACCCATACCGGACTGAGCACCAGGCCCGTCTTCATGCCTATCGTTGGTAAGTTCTACAAGGGGTTATCCGTGAGCGTGCCCTTACACCTGTCGCAACTTGGGTCGGCTTGCACCGCTCAAGACCTGCACGGCGTGTTCGAAAAGCGCTATGCCGGCGAGCGTTTCATCCGGGTGATGCCGCTGCGCGATCCGGCGACGCTGGAGTCCGGGTTCTTCGACGTTCAGGCCTGCAACGACACCAACCGTGTCGACATCTTCGTCTTCGCCAACGACAGCCAGGTGATCCTGATGGCACGGCTAGACAACCTGGGCAAGGGCGCCAGCGGCGCGGCCGTGCAGGCGATGAACGTGCACCTCGGCCTGGATGAATCGCTGGGCCTGTAGGGTCGGGGCCTTACGCTGCCGACGGGTCGCGCGTGCGGTAGTGGTAAGCGTAGGCGTCGGCGAAGCCGAGGCGCCGGTACACCGCCCGAGCCGCATGGTTGTCGCCTTCGACCTGAAGGTAGGCGTGGTTCGCGCCGCGAGTGTGCGCTAGCTGCAGCAGGTGGCGGCACAAAGCTCCGGCGTAACCTCGGCCGCGCGCGTTCGGCGCGGTGAACACGTCGTAAAGGCCCACCAGCGCGCCTTCGATCGCGAACTGGCCGCACGCGACCAGTTCCGACTCCACATGCAGCTCGAAAGCGTGGAACGGCACTGGCGAATTCTGAAGGCGCTGGCCGTGGGCTTGTCGCTGCGAAAGCGGCGAGCCGCGCAAGCCTCCAACACGTTGGGCGAAGGCCTCCAACCCGATCGAATGAACTTCGGCGCCCGCTGGCAGCACCGCTTCGATGGCCGAGGCCGGCAGATGCGCCAGCGCCATGACCCGTGTGTCGTCGAAGCGATGCAGGCCCTGGCTGTCGAGCAGGGCGTCGAGCTCCTGCGGCAGCGTGAACGGTGTGATGCGCACGATCATTGGCAGGCCGGCTTCGGCAAACACCGCTTCGCAGGCTCGCAACCGGTCATCGATTGGAAGGTGGCCGGCGGCGACCGCGTTGACGCATCGGGCGCGTTTGGCCTTGCCGGGGGAGAAACGAACCAGCCAGCCGTCGAGCCACAGCTGCTGCGGCGGCGCACTGGCGTTCAGCCCGGCATCTTCGATCCGACTGAGCAGGGCGGGGTCGAACGCCGAATTGACGCCGTCCAAGGTCATGCGGAACCGAGGCGCTGCGACATTTCTTGCGCGAACTCGACGAACGCCTGCGCACCCTTGGAAGCCGGGTCGAACACCACCCCCGGCAGGCCGTAACTCGGCGCTTCGGCCAGGCGCACGTTGCGCGGGATCACGGTGTTGAACACCTTGTCGCCGAAGTGTGTCTTGAGTTGTTCGCTGACCTGCTGCTGCAAGGTGATGCGCGGGTCGAACATCACACGCAACAGGCCGATAATTTCCAGTTCGGGGTTCAGGTTGGCGTGGACCTGTTTGATGGTGTTGACCAGATCGCTCAGGCCCTCGAGCGCGAAGTATTCGCACTGCATCGGCACGACAACGCCATGGGCACTGCACAGTCCGTTGAGCGTGAGCATGCTCAGCGAAGGCGGGCAGTCGATCAATACGAAGTCGTATTCGGTTTGAACCGCTGTGAGTGCGTCACGCAGGCGCTTGTCGCGGCGTTCGAGTTGAACAAGTTCCACTTCGGCGCCGGCCAGCTCGCGGTTGGCGCCGAGCACGTCGTAGCCGGCCTTGTCGCTGCGCACGCGGGCTTCGACGATCGAGGCGTTCTCCAGCAGCACGTCGTAGACGGTGAGGGTGAGGGCCCGTTTGTCGACGCCCGACCCCATGGTCGCATTGCCCTGCGGGTCGAGGTCGACCACGAGAACGCGCTTGCCGATCTTGCTCAGGCCGGCCGCCAGGTTGACCGTGGTGGTGGTCTTGCCGACTCCGCCTTTCTGGTTGGCGATGCAGAAGATTCTGGCCATGGGCGTACTCAGGAAGGATCGAGTGGGGCGCGGAGGCCGCCAGGAACTGCGCTTTCGCAGGCAAAGACGGCTATTCCGTCCTCGCCAGTGGGGCAATTATAAGGATGGGGTTTGAGTGCGAATCCAGATCAAACATCGCTCGGCCTGCAGGCCGGGAACGCTCAAATGTTCCACGTGAAACACAGTGAGATCCGCCGGCAGCTGTGCCACTTCATCGGCGGACGCCTTGCCTTTCATCGCCATCCAGGCACCCTGCGGTGCCAGATGCTGTCGAGTCAAGCGTGTGAAGTCATCGAGCGAAGCAAAGGCGCGCGACACGATCACGTCGAACGGCGCGGTCTTCAGTTGCTCGACACGCGCATGCTCGGCGAACAGATTTTTCAGCCCGAGCTCGCCTGCCGCCTGGCGGATGAATGCGGCCTTTTTGCCGACCGTGTCGACGCAGGTCACCTCGACGCTCGGGTTCAGCGCAGCGATGACGACGCCCGGCAGGCCACCGCCGCTGCCCACGTCGAGGATCCGGCGGGACGGGCCTCCAGCGCAATGCCGGCGCAGCGGCCCGATCACTGCGAGGCAGTCGGCCAGGTGCTGAGTCAACATCTGCGCAGGGTCACGCACTGCGGTGAGGTTGTAGGTGGCGTTCCAGCGCTGCAGCAGCGCGAGATAGGCGAGCAGCGTGTCGATCTGCGTTTCGGTCAGGTCGAGCGCGAGCGTGTGGCCGACCTCGACCAACGCAGGGCGCAAGCCGGTCGCGGGCGCCTCAAGCGGTTGCATCTTCGGGGTGCGCGTCGGCCTTGGTGAATCCCTTGAAGCGGCCTTTCTTCAAGTGCACAAGCAACAGCGAAATCGACGCCGGTGTGATGCCAGAAATACGCGACGCTTGCCCCAGCGTTTCCGGCTTGTGCTTTGCCAGTTTTTGACGCGCCTCGAACGACAGCGCCTGAACCTGGCTGTAGTCGATGCCTTCCGGCAACGACAGCCCTTCGTAGTGCGCGCTGCGCTCGACGTCGCGGTTCTGCTTGTCGATGTAGCCGGCGTACTTGATGCTGATTTGTACTTGCTCGATCACCGTGTCAGCCAATGTGGCGCCGAACTCGGACCGGAGTGTTTCACGTGAAACAGCGGTTCCGTGCGACGCAATCTGCGCAACCTCGGTGATTTGGTCGAAACCGACATCGGGGCGAGTCAGCAGTTCAGCCAGACTGTATTCGTGCTCGATGGGGGTGCCGAGCAGGCGCTGAGCGTCTGCATCGGGAAGAACCGCTGGGCGCACCCAAGTGGATTTCAGGCGCTCGACCTCACGCGCCACTGCGTCACGCTTGCGGTTGAACGCATCCCAGCGTGCATCGTCCACCAGCCCCATGCCCCGGCCGGCCTCGGTCAGCCGCATGTCGGCGTTGTCTTCGCGCAGCTGCAGGCGGAACTCGGCGCGGCTCGTGAACATGCGGTAAGGCTCGGTCACGCCCTTGGTGATCAGGTCGTCGACCAGCACACCGATGTAAGCCTGGTCGCGCCGCGGCAACCACGCCGGCTCGCCGCGGACCTGCAGCGCCGCGTTGATGCCGGCAAAAAGGCCTTGGGCGGCCGCCTCTTCGTAGCCGGTCGTGCCGTTGATCTGGCCGGCGAAATACAGGCCCTCGACGCCCTTTGTCTCGAAGCTGGCCTTCAACTCGCGCGGATCGAAGTAGTCGTACTCGATCGCATACCCCGGCCGCACGATGTGCGCTTCTTCCAGACCGATCATGCTGCGCACGGCGGCGAGCTGGATGTCGAAGGGCAGCGAGGTGGAAATGCCGTTCGGGTAGAACTCGTGCGTTGTCAGGCCCTCGGGCTCCAGAAAAATCTGGTGCGAATCCTTGTCGGCGAAGCGGTTCACCTTGTCTTCGATGCTCGGGCAGTAGCGTGGTCCGACGCCATCGATCAGGCCGGTGAACATCGGGCTGCGGTCGAAGCCGGAGCGGATGATCGCGTGCGTGCGCTCGTTGGTGTGCGTGATCCAGCAGGGCACTTGTTGCGGGTGCTGGTCGGCGCTGCCCATGAAGCTGAAGACCGGCATCGGCGCGGCGGCGGGCGTGCCATCGGCGCCCGGAACGCCGTCACCCGGCTGCGCGGTCAGCACCGCGAAGTTGATCGACCGGCCATCGAGCCGCGGCGGCGTGCCGGTTTTCAGGCGGCCCTGGGGGAGCTTCAGTTCCTTCAGCCGTGCCGACAAGGCGATGGCCGGCGGGTCGCCGGCACGGCCGGCGCTGTGGCTTTCCAGGCCGACATGGATCTTGCCGTCGAGGAAGGTACCAGCCGTCAACACCACGACGCGCGAAGAGAAGCGTATACCCACTTGCGTGACAACGCCCGAGATCCGGCCACCTTCGAGAATCAGATCGTCACAGGCACCCTGAAACAGCCACAGATTCGGCTGGTTCTCCAGACGCTTGCGGATCGCCGCCTTGTACAGAACACGGTCTGCCTGGGCGCGTGTGGCGCGCACCGCCGGGCCCTTCGAGCCGTTCAGGATGCGGAACTGGATGCCGGCCTCGTCGGTCGCCGCCGCCATCGCACC
>JANYFX010000300.1 GCA_025359585.1 Rhizobacter sp.
GCGGTCGTGTTCCGTGACGAGAGCCTTACACCCGGGCCGACCCACGAGGTCGAACTGCTGCTGCGGGCTTCCGACGACACCGGCAATGCGCGGGGCTATGAATGCCTGTTCAATTGGGCAGGCGGGATCCAGATCGTTCGATGGGACGGCGCTCTCGGCGCCTTCACCGTGCTGGCAACCACCGGCAATACTTCGCTCGGCAGGAATCTGCGGAGCGGCGACGTCATCAAGGCGAGCATCGTCGGCAGCGTCATCATCACCTCGATCAACGGGGTCGAGTACGCACGGGCCAGCGATTCGGCCATCAAGACCGGCCGACCCGGCATTTCGTTCTTCATCCGACCGGGCGGCAGCCAGAAGCTGCTAGGACTCACCAGCTACACGGTCACGACGAAGTAGCCACCGTCACGCAACCGCGGCCAGCGGTTTCAGCGAGCCCAGCAGCGTCGGGATCAGCTCGCTCACGGTCGGGTGAATGTGCACCGCGCGCTGGATCACCTTGTACGACACGTCGGCGGCCATCGCATCGAGCAGAAGGTGCACGACCTCGTCGCCTTCGATGCCGAGCAGCGCCGCGCCCAGGATGCGCTCGGTCTGTGCGTCGACCAGCACCTTCATGAAACCCTGGGTCTCGCCGCGTTCACGGGCGCGGCCGACGCGGCTCATCGGCATCACGGCGACGAGTGCCGGGCGGCCGGTGGCGCGCACTTCGGTTTCGGTCATTCCCACTCGGCCGAGCGGCGGGTCGATGAACAAGGCGTAGGCGGTGATGCGGTCGCCGGTGCGGCGGGGATCGTTGTCGAACAGGTTGGCGGCGACGACCTCGAAGTCGTTGTACGAGGTGTGCGTGAACGCGCCGCGGCCGTTCACGTCGCCGAGCGCCCACACGCCTTCGATGTTCGTGCGCAGTTGTTCGTCGGTCGTGATGAAGCCGCGCTTGTCGGTTTTGACGCCGGCGGTCTGCAAGCCCAGGTCTTCGGTGTTGGGCTTGCGGCCGACGGCAGCGAGCAGGTGGCTGCCGCGCAGCTCGTGGGCTGCGCCGTTCGAATTCAGCGTGACGCGGATCAACCCATCATCGGTCTTGTCCACTTTCGCATCCCGCGCCGAAAGCAGGAACTCGACCCCTTCACGCTCGAGGATCGCCTGCACTTCTTTCGACACATCCGGGTCTTCGCGCGCGATCAGCCGGTCGCCGTATTCGATCACCGTGACCTTCGCGCCGAAGCGCCGGTACATCTGCGCGAACTCGAGGCCGATGTAACTGCCGCCGACGATCAGCAGGTGTCCGGGCAGCGTGTCGAGCTGCATCATCGAGGTGTTGGTCAACACGGGCACCTCGTGAATGCCGGGCCAGTCGGGCAGCGTGGCTCGGCCGCCGACGTTGACGAAGATCTTCGGCGCTTCGAGCGTCTGGCCTGCTACGGCGAGCGTGTGCGGCCCGGTGAAACGCGCTGCGCCCCAGACCAGGCTCAGGTTCGGGCTGCCACCCAGCCAGCTTGTGAGGCCATCGACCGATTGCGCGACGACCCTGTCCTTGCGTGCCTTGACCGCCTTCATGTCGACGCTGATGGCGCCAGCGATGTTCACGCCGAACTCGGCCGCATGCCGAGCCACGTGCGCGGCACGGGCGCTCGCCACCAGTGTCTTGGTGGGGATGCAGCCGTCGTTGACGCAGGTGCCGCCGAGGTGTTCGCGCTCGACCAACGCGGTTTTCAAACCGGACGCGGCGAGCCTTGCCGCGAGCGATGGGCCGGCCTGGCCGGCGCCGATGACGATGGCGTCGAAGAAGGTGTTCATGCGGAGTCGCCCGGTCGCTGCAATCGCCGGATCATGCGCCGCCCGGCGCCGCACCGATCACGCCGGCTTCGCGCAACGCGGCGATGTCGCCTGCCGAGTAACCGAGGCTCTTCAGCACTTCGTCGTTGTGCTCACCGAGTCGCGGCGGGTCGTGGCGCACCCCCAACCGCTGCCCGTCGAGCGTGATCGGCAGCAGCGGCACGGTGGTCTCGCGGCCATCCGGCAAGGTCAGCGGCGCCAGACCACCTGTCGCCAGCAGGTGCGGGTCGTCGCCCAGTTCTTCAGGCCGCGTGATCGGTGCGAAGGGCAGGCCGTTCGTTTCGAAGACATCACTCAGCTCGGCCGCCGACCGCGTGGCCAGCCGCTCGCGCAGCAGCGGGATCAACCAGTCGCGTGACAGCACCCGCTGGTTGTTGGAGCGCAGCCGCGCATCGGCCTTCAGGTCGGTAAAGGCGAAAGCGTCGCAGAACACCGCCCACTGCGTGTCGGAGACCACCGCGAGAAAGATCTGACCGTCGCCCGCGACCGTGAACACGTCGTAGATGCCCCAGGCCGAAATGCGGCTGGGCATCGGCGCGGCCGGCTGGCCGGTCACGGCGAACTGCATCATGTGTTGTGCGACGAGGAACACGTTGTTCTCGAACAGGGCCGACTGCACCTCCTGCCCGCGCCCGGTGGTGCTGCGCTGTGCGAGCGCGGCCAGTACCGCGATGGCGCCGAACATGCCACCCATGATGTCGTTCACGCTCGAGCCGGCGCGCAGCGGCCGGCCCTCGGGGCCGGTCATGTAGGCCAGGCCGCCCATCATCTGCACCACTTCGTCGAGCGCAGTGCGGTGGTCGTAGGGGCCGGGCAGAAAACCCTTGTGCGAGACGTAGACGAGCTTGGGGTTCAGGGCCGACAGGGCAGGGTAACCGAAGCCGAGCCTGGCCATCGAGCCAGCCTTGAAGTTCTCGCTGAACACGTCGGCTCCAGCGACGAGCTTCAACACGATCTCGCGGCCGCGCGGGTCGCGCACGTCGACCGCGATGCCCTTCTTGTTACGGTTGAACATCGGGAAGAAGCCGGCGCCGGAACCGAGCAGCTTGCGCGTGTTGTCGCCCGCGATCGGTTCGACCTTGATTACTTCGGCACCCAGGTCGCCGAGGATCATCCCGCAGGTCGGGCCCATCACCATGTGGGTGAACTCGACGACGCGCACACTGGCGAGCGGCAGCGGTTGATCAGACATTCGATGCTCGCTGGACGAAGCCTTTGGGCACGCCGGCTTCCGGTGTCATGCCGTAGATCGGCTCACCCGGCAGCCCGGCCTTCAGCGGTTCGCGCGCGGCCAGCAGCAGGTCGATGTTGACGCCGGTCGCCACGCCCATCGCCTCGAACATGAACACCAGGTCTTCGGTCACGACGTTGCCCGATGCGCCGGGTGCATACGGGCAACCGCCCAGGCCACCGAGCGACGCGTCGAAGGTGCGCACACCGGCCTCGAACGCCGCGAGGCAGTTCGCCAAGCCCAGCCCCCGTGTGTTGTGCATGTGTGCTGCACCAGCGCGCGCCCCGATCTCGGCCCGCAAGCGGCGGAACAGGCGTTGCACCTGTGCCGGGTTGGCGTGTCCAGTCGTGTCCGACAGCCCGCATTCGTCGACACCGGCCGCGATGAGTTCGCCCGCCATGCGGATCACATCGTCTTCCGGCACGAGGCCTTGCAGCGTGCAGCCGAACGCGGTCGACATACCGACTTCGAGCTGCACCTGCGGCGCGCGCTCGCGACGCAGCGCGTCGATGCCACGCACCTCGTCGACCATCTGTTCGCGCGTCTTGCGCACGTTCGCCAGCGAGTGCGCGGCGCTGGCCGAGACCGGCACCGTCAGCTTGTGTGCGCCCGCCGCGATTGCCGCTTCAGCGCCGCGCAGGTTGGGCACCAGCGCCATCACGGTCAGCCCGGGCAACGTGAGCGCGTGCGCCACGACCGCAGCCGCGTCGGCCATCTGCGGCAGCAGCCGCGCCGGCACGAAAGAGCAGACCTCGATCTCGCGCAGCCCGCTGGCGTACAGCGCGTCGATCCAGCGCAGCTTGGCGGCGGTGGGCATCGTCGCTTTCACGCTTTGCAGCCCGTCGCGCGGGCCGACTTCGCTGATCAGAACAGTGGGGAAGGGTGGCACCGCGGGGTCATCCTCAAATTCGGTTGGGCCGACGCCGTGCTCACTTTTGCGGAAAGCGCGTGACATCGATCACGTGGCTGGACGGCGGCCCGCCATGCACCAATCTCACCCATCACTTTCATTGCCTACCGCAAGTCCTTATTTTTGAACATGTTTTGGAGCGGAGCTGGGTTTAAAATCAGCGCTAAGTCCTTGATTCCATTGATTTTTGTTTACATCTTGAATTGACCGGGTCGCCCTCGTCCGCTACAGTGGCGCAAAGTGCACTTTAGTGGATGTTTGTGGCAAACAACGTGTTTCAAGGGCCTGCGGCCCTGACGCTGGACAGCAAGGGACGCATCGCCATGCCTGCGCGACACCGCGAGCTGCTGGCCACGATGGGCGCCAACCAGCTCACGATCACGAAACACCCCGAAGGCTCGCTGATGATATTCCCGCGCCCGGCGTGGGAGACGTTTTCCGAGCGCATCGCGGCATTGCCGATGGGCGGCGGCGCATGGCGTCGCGTGTTCCTCGGCAACGCGATGGAAGTCGAGATCGACGCGTCTTCGCGTTTGCTCATTCCGCCCGAACTGCGCGCATCTGCCGGCCTGGTGCGCGACCTGATGCTGCTCGGCATGGGCAGCCACTTCGAACTCTGGGACGCGCAGCGTTACGCCGAATACGAAGCCAAGGTCATGCAGTCCGAAATGCCCGAATCGCTGAAGAGTTTCAGTTTCTGATCGACTGATTTCCATGGACCCTCGCAGCGACTGGCAACACACCACCGTCTTGCTGGCCGAAGCGATCGACGCTCTCGTGACCACGCCGGCCGGCATCTACGTCGACGGCACGTATGGCCGCGGCGGCCACTCGCGCGCCTTGCTCGAACGGCTGTCACCCGAAGGCCGCCTGATCGCGATCGACCGCGACCCGCAGGCCGTCGAAGCCGCGACCGTCGGACCCACGCGCATAACCGACCCGCGCTTTTCCATCCACCACACGAGCTTCGCGCACCTGGTGCCGCTGCTGGCCTCGCTCGGTGTGAGCCGGGTCGACGGGCTGCTGCTGGATCTGGGCGTTTCTTCTCCGCAGATCGACAACCCCGAGCGTGGTTTCAGCTTCCGTTTCGACGGCCCGCTGGACATGCGCATGGACACCACCCGCGGCGAGAGCGCGGCAGAGTTTCTGGCCCGCGCCGATGTGCGCCAATTGACGGAGGTGATTCGTGACTATGGGGAAGAACGGTTTGCTCTACAGGTTGCAAAGGCGCTTGTTGCTCGGCGCGAAAGCGGGAACCCTGTTCGAACCACAGGGGAGCTTTCCAACGTCGTGGCTGGTGCGGTCAAAACCCGCGAAGCGGGCCAGAACCCTGCAACGCGCACATTTCAAGCTCTTCGGATTTTCGTCAACGCCGAGCTTGAGGAGCTCGAACAAGGCCTGAGCGCCTCGCTCGACGTGCTCGCCCCCGGTGGCCGGCTCGTCGTGATCAGCTTTCACTCGCTCGAAGACCGCATCGTCAAGACCTTCGTCGCGAGCGAGAGCAAACACGTGTTCGACCGGCGTGCACCGTTCGCCGAGCCGAAGGCGATGCGCCTGCAGTCGATCGCGCGTGTGAAGCCCGGCGACGACGAGGTGCGTGGCAACCCGCGCTCGCGTTCGGCGGTGATGCGTGTGGCGGAACGCACCGAGGTTGGAGTGCCTGCATGACGCGGCTCAATGTGCTTCTGCTGGTCGCGCTGATCTTCAGCAGCCTGTACCTCGTGCGCGTGTCGCACGAGTCGCGCAGCCTGTTCGCCGAACTCGACCGCGCGCGCACCGAAGAGCGTTTGCTCGACAGCGAGCACGAGCGCTTGCGCTCCGAGAAGCAGTCGCAGGCCACGCCCTTGCGTGTCGAAAAGACCGCGCGCGACAAGCTTGCGATGCGCAGCGCCACGCCGGCCGTCACGCAGTACGTGACCTATGCGCGGGCCGCGTCAGTCGCGACGGGGAGCGAGCGATGAGCTGGTTCGGCAAAGGTTCATCCGCCAACACCGGCGCGGCGCGCAAGTCGCCCGGTGCGACCAGCGTGCGCAGCGTCAACTACTCGACCAGCCCGTTGCTCGCGTCGAAGACACCGCCGTGGCGCTCGAAGTTCCTGGTCGCGCTGGTGGGCTTCAGCTTTTGCATCCTGCTCGGCCGCGCGCTCTACGTGCAGATCATCGGCACCGAGTTTTTCCTGAAGCAGGGCGAGATTCGCTACGCACGCTCGCTCACGCTGCCAGCGAGCCGCGGGCGCATCCTCGATCGCAACGGCCAGATCCTCGCGTCGAGCGTGCCGGCTTCGTCGCTGTGGGCGATCCCGAAAGACTTCAGTGCCGACAAGGCAGAGCGGCGCCAGCTCGCCAGGTTGATCGGCATGACGCCGCAAGAGCTCGAAGACCGCCTCGACGACAACACCAACTTCGTCTGGCTGAAACGCCTCGCCGAGGACCAGGCCGCGAAGGACGTGCTCGCGCTCAACCTGAAGGGCATTCACCAGGTGCGCGAGTACAAGCGCAAGTACCCCGAGGGTGAGGCGGCCACGCACGTGGTCGGCTTCACCAACGTGGAAGACCGCGGCCAGGAAGGCATCGAACTCGCGTTCGAAAAAGACCTGGCCGGCCGCGACGGCTCGCGCCGCGTCATCAAGGACCGGCTCGGCCGCGTGGTCGAAGACATCGGCGACAGCGTGGCGCCGGTCGACGGGCGCGACATCACCCTGTCGATCGACTCCAAGGTGCAGTTCTTCGCCTACCAGCGCATCCGCGACGCGGTGGCCGAGCACAAGGCCAAGGCCGGCAGCGTGGTCGTGCTCGACGCGCAGACCGGCGAGCTGCTGGCGCTGGCCAATTTCCCGAGCTACTCGCCCGCCGACCGCCGCAACCTGACCGGCGCGCAGCTGCGCAACCGCGCCGTGACCGACACCTTCGAGCCCGGCTCGACGATGAAACCTTTCATCGCCGCGTGGGCGATGGAGACCGGCCGCGTCACGCCCAACACCATCATCCAGACGGCACCGGGCCGGCTCACCATCACCGGCTCGACCATCACCGACGCGCACCCGCACGGTGACCTGACGGTCGCGCAGGTGATCCAGAAGTCGAGCAACGTCGGCGCGGTCAAGATGGCGATGCAGTTCACGCCGCGCGAGATGTGGGAGCTGTACGCGCAGGTCGGTTT
>JANYFX010000315.1 GCA_025359585.1 Rhizobacter sp.
CGGCGGCGGCGCTGGCGCTGATGGTCAGTGTCTCGGTCGCGCTGTGGCAGGCGCATGCGGCGTCGAAGCAGCGCGACCGTGCGCTCGCGCTGCTGTCGCGCAACAACGCCATCACCGAGTTCCTCGAACTCTTCGTCACCGAGGCGGCCGATTCCGACCGCCCGATGAAACTCGGCGAGATGCTGGACCGCAGCGAGGCCATGGCCGACAAGCAGTTCAGGAACGAACCCGAAGACCGCGCCGTGGTGCTGGCGATGCTCGGCAACTACCAGGAGTCGATCCAGGAGGTCACCAAGGCAGAGGCCCTGGTCAAACGAGCGATCGAGAGTGCGCGCGATTCGAACGATGCCTCGCTGAAAGCGCGGCTGAGTTGCCAGTACGCGTCCATCCAGCTGACACTCGGCAAGGTCGACGAAGCGCGCCGCGATCTGCAGGCCAACGCGAACCGCAGCGACATCGACGCCGAAGCAGCGTCGGAGTGTTTCGCGAGCCTCGCCGACGTGTCGCGCACCGTGAACGATGCGCAGGGCGCGGTCGACAACACGAGGCGTTCGCTGGAAATGCTGAAGGCCACGAACCGCGCTGCGCCGGCCGCGCTGGCGGCGCGCACCAGCGAGCTGGCGTATTCGCTGCACCTGAGCGGCCACAACGACGAGGCCGACAAGGCATTCGCCCGTTCCGTGCAGATCTACACCGAGCTGGGGCGCGAAGCCAGCCCGGCAGGCATCATCGTGCGCAACAACTGGGGCCATGTGAGCCTGAGCTCGGGCAACGCCAAAGTCGCGCTGGCGCGCTACGACGAAATCATGGCCCTGTTCGCGAAGAGCCGTGGCAACGAGATGCCGCCCTACCTGCTGTCGAACCGCGGCGCAGCGCTGATGCTGGCCGGGCGCTACGCCGACGCGGTCGAGCCCTACAAGCTGGCGCTCGCGGCCGAGGTGAAAGGCGGCCACGCGGTGATGCAAGCGTATTGCCTGCTCAGCCTCGGCTCGGCCGCATTCGAATCGGGCGAACTGCAGCAGGCGCAGTCGTACTTGCAGCAGGTCGAAAAGATGGACAGCTCGGCGCGCCCGAAGGGTGGTCCCGAGGCGGCTGCGGAACACATGCTGCGCGGGCGCCTTGCGATGGCGCGCGGTGATCTGCCGCTGGCGCGGGGCGAGTTCTCCGCGGTTGCCGACGAGCGCAAGCCGCATGCCACGACCGTCAACGCACTGACGGCACGCGCCGGACTGGCACTGCGCGAAGGCCAACTCGCGCTCGCGTCCGCCGACGCGAAGGACGCCTTGCGGCTCGCGCAGACGCTGCAAGGCGGCACACCCTGGTCGGTGCGCACGGGTGTGGCGTGGCTGCTCGAAGGCGAGGTCCGTGCGCGCAGCGGTGCCACGGCGGCAGCGCACGAAGCCTTCACGAATGCCATCGATCACCTGAGCCAAGCCGCCGACGCTTCGCACCCGGCGCTCAAGCGTGCTCAGGCGATGGCCGCCGAGGCAACGCCGGTGTCGTCGCGTTGATCAGCCCGCTGCGCCACGCTGCGGAAGTTCGACTCGCGTGCAACGGTGCAGATCTGGATCTTGTACTCGCTGTAGAAGCGGCTGCGCCCCGCCAGCTTGGCCTGCACATGTTCCCGGCTCAAGGACCAGGCGCGCTGCGCTTCCATCGACTCGAACTCCACCAGCGTGACTCGCTCGCCGTCTTCGGCAACGAAAAGCTTGTGGCCCTTGAAGCCCGGCTGCGCTTCGGCGAGGCCGGAGGTGCGCGCTACGAACCCGTCGTACTCGGCGCGGGTTTCCTGGTTCAGGCGCGAGCGGAAGATGGTCAGGATCATGGCGTTCTCTTTCATCGGGCGGATGAAAAAGAGTAGCGTCGGCGGCCCGTGTGACCGACAGGAAAAGCGTTCGTTTCCGGGCAACCGGTAAGTGCCTGTGAGCCGGGCCCGGCATCGTTGTAACGCCAGCCCATTTGCACTACTCAGCCTTGATTCCCGCCGTGCGAATGATCGGCTCCCAATAACGCTGCTCGACCGCGATGCGCGCGGCCAGCGCGGCCGGCGTGCTCGATGCGGCGACCATGCCCGACTCGGCGAACGCGGCCACCAGCTCGGGCCGTGCGAGCGCCACGCGCAAGGCTTGCGACGTGCTCTCCAGCGTGGCCGCCGGCACCCGCGCCGGCATGAAAAACGCGAACCATTCGCGCACCACCAGGTCACGAAAGCCTTGCTCGACCATCGAGCTCACGTCGGGAAAGTAGCTGCTGCGGGTGGCGCCCGATGTGGCGAGCACCCGCAGCCGGCCGGTCGCCTTGTGCTGGCGGAACAAGCCCTCGGGCAAGACCAGCGCGGCGATCTGCCCGCCCAGCAGATCGACCATCGCCGGTGGCCCGCCGGCGTAGACGATGTGCTGCCAGGGCGCGTCGGCTGCGCGGAACAGCATCGCTTCCAGCAGGTGCGGCAAAGTGCCGGTGCCGGGCGAGCCGACGTTGGCGAGCTTGGGGTAACGGCGCATCCACTCGGCCAGCTCACGCACATTGGTGACGGACTCGGGCACGGCCGGGCCGACCGCCAGCGCGAGCGTCATCTCGCCGGCCAGCGAGACCGGCTGCAGATCGAGCACCGGGTCGTAGGCGAGTTTGGCGTACAGGTAGGGGTAGACGGTGGCGATGGCACCCTGGGCGAGCAACACGGTCGAGCCATCGGCGGGCGCGGCCTTGAGCGCGTTGACTGCGATCTGGCCAGCGGCGCCGGGGCGGTTCTCCACCGTCAGGCGCTGCGCGTAGCGGCCGGTCAGCTGATCGGCAACACGGCGCGCCACGATGTCGGGAATGCTGCCCGCCGGGCCGCTGCACAACACGTGCAGTTGCTCGAGCGTGGTTTGTGCGGTGAGGTGCTGGCTCGCACCCAGTCCGGTGAGCGCGGCGATGGCGGCACTGCCCCGGCGCAGGAAGGTGCGGCGTGGGTGAGGGTCGATGGACATGAGAAGTTCTCCTGGGTTCAGCGGCGGGTCCGTGTGACTCCGACGCCTTGCAGGCTAAGCAGCAGCGTCCTAAAGATGCCTTAGAGATCGCGCAGCGACGCGACCAGCGCTTCGGTTTCGGGCGTGGGGCGCATGCCGAGCACGACCGAGAGTTGCTGGCGGCAGCGCCGATAGACCTCATAGGCCTTGGCGCGCTGGCCGAGCGCGAGCAGGCAGACGATCAGGCGGCGCGCCGTGTCTTCGGCGAGCGGCTGTTGTTCGACGACACGTTCGTACAGCAGCACGGCCTCGGCGTGCTGACTCGCGCCTTCGAGCCGCGCGCCGAGTGCGGCCATCTGGCGCGTGAAGCGGGCCTGGGTGCGGCTGCGGGCCACGAGCACGTCGGGCAGGTCTTCTTCGCCCGCCAGGAACTCGCCCTGGCAGAGCGCCAGCGCACGCTCGGCGAGCGCCGTCGTCTGCGCCGTGTCGGCATCGGGCGCGAGGGAATCGACCTCGGCGAGGCAGGCTTCGAGCGCCGCCAGATCGGTCCAGCAGGTGGCCGCGTCGAGGCTCAGACCACCGGCGCGCAACTGCACATGGCGGTCGCCGCCGAGCAGCTTGCGCAGCCGGTGCAAGGCGTTGTCGAAAGAGTTGCGCGCGGCGTCGCCTTCGGCCTCGGGCCAGAGCGCGGCGCAGAGGCGGGCGACCGGCACGGCCTCGCCACCGAGTGCGATCAGCAGCTTCAGCAGGTCGAGCGGCTTGCGGCTTTCCTTGCGCGGCGCGGCCGCGGGCGCGCCGTCGCGCTCGATCGCAAAACGGCCGAGCGTGCGAATGCGGATCGGCCAGGGCCAGCGGTCGCCCGCGCCCTCGGGCGCTGGCAAGGCGTAGCGGCGCACGATGCCCTGTGCGAACGGCGGGTCGATGCCGTGGTCGAGCGCCAGCAACATCAGGCGCGACATCATGTCGCCGGCGCAGTACGGCATCGGGCCGAAGTCGTAGCCGTTCTCGCGCCCGACCGTGAATGCGCGCGCCAGCGCGGCCAAGGCTCGCGGCCGATCGCCGCGCCGTTCGGCGAGGTGCGCTTCGATCAGCGCGCCGATCCAGTGGTGCCACAGGCAAACGGCGTTGAAAGGGTGTGTGAAGGCGGCTTGCAGCGAAGCCTCGGCCTCGTCGAAGCCCCCGCCTTGTGTCGCGGCAAGCGCCTGGCCGAGCAGCGCGATGTGCTCGCGCAGCGGCCAGCCACTGGCGTGGCCACTGGCCACGGCGGCACGCATCAATCTGGCCGCGTTGTGCCAGTCGCCGTCGAGCAGCATCAGGATGCCGCGCTGGAATTCGTAGGTCGTGGCGTCGATCGCATTGCCGGGCTCGATCGCGTCGGCCGCCGCGGTGAGGTGGGTGCGCGCGAGCTCGGCGTCGCGGGCCGAGACGCTGGCGAGCACCATCGCCAGGTGCGCCTTCGCGCGCATCGGTGCCGGACCTTCTCCAGCCAGCGCGAGCGCGCTGCGAGCGAGCGAGAGCGCCTGCTCGATTCGGCCGAGCAGCGAGCAGATCACCACGCCAACGCTGTACCAGCGCAGCAGCGTGGCCGGCGCCGCGTCGGGCTCGGCGCACAGGCGATCGATCTTGAGGATGATGCGGTCGAGCCGCTGCAGCTGGCCGGTCCAGAGCAGGTAGTAGGCGAGCGTGCCGAGCAGGATGCGCTGGCTGGCGACGAGCGGCTGGTCGAGCAAGCGCTCGGCCAGGTCGGCGAGTGGTGCGGTCAGCGGGTCGGTGGTCTCGCGGTAGACGAAGGCCGCCAGCAAGCCGGGCAGCACGCGCAGGTCGGTGTCGAGATCACGCTGCGCGAGGTAGGCGGGCGCATGCAACTTGAGTACCGGCAGCCAGGGCTCGAGCGCGTCGAGGCTGGTTCCGATGAACACGACCGCGTCGGCGGCCGCCGCGGCGGTCTGGAACGAACCCGCCGCATCGCCGGCCGCTTCGAAGCCGCGCCGCGCGCGCTCGAAGTGCTGCAAGGCCTGCGACGGGTCGACGGCCAGCTCGCAGTAACCGAGCCAGTACCACGCCTGCGGGCTGGCGCGCTCGGCCTCGGGCAGCGCGAGGATCCAGTCGCGCACAGCGGCCGTACGCCCTTGCGCCACGAAGCGCGAGGCGTGCGCGTTGAGGAGCCCGAGCGCTTCTTGCCAGGCGCTGGCGGCGATGAGTTGTGCGATGGCCGCATCGGCGTGGCCGTGCGCCGCGAGTATTCCTGCGGCACCGACACGCAGCGCACGCAGCGCATCCGCATCCAGCGCGCTCTCGGCCCGCGCGCGCAGGTAGTCGCCGAACAGGGCATGGAAGGTGTAGGCCGGCGGCGTGCCGTCGCGGCGGTCGGTGAAGAGGCTGCGGCGCGCGAGCTCGGCGAGCAACTCCCCTGCCCGCGCGTCGCCGCTGATCGCCACCGCCATCGCCGCGGTGGCACTCGGCAGGAAGGCGATGCGCATCAGCGCGGCCACGTCTGGCGCGCTCATCTTCTCCATCACTTCACCGGCGAAGAAGTCGAACAGCCGGTCGTGGGCGCCGCCGCCGCGCAGCGCGTCGCCGGGGCCGAGGTCGGTGCGCGCGGCGAGCAACAGGATCATGGCCGCTGCCCAGCCGCCGGTGAGCTGGCGCAACTCGGCCGGCGCCCAGGCGCGGCCGTGCAGCGTGACGAGGCGCTGGGTGTCGTCTTCGATGAAGCGCAGCGACGGCTCGTCGATCACCACGAGCTGCTGGCTGGCGAGCACGCGTGCGTACTCGGGCGGTGGCGGCTCACGGCTAACTGCTATCAGACGCGCATGCTCGGGCCACTCGGCCAGCGCGGCGGCGATGCCGGCGTTCAGCAGCGGCGCGCCGGCGAGCTCCTGTGCGTTGTCGAGCACGAGTGCCCAAGGCAGGTCGAGTGCGAGTGCGAGGCGCCGGAAACAGCGGCGGATGAAAGCCGGCACGTCGCGCAGGTCATCGGCACTCGGCAAGGGCAGGCGAAGTTGGCGGCGCGGGGCGATCAGAGCAGCGGCAGCGCGCAGGAAGTGCACGAAGGTCGCGGGGTCGGCGTCGCCGCCATCGAGCTGCAGCCACACGCAGGGGACGCCGCGCGCTTCGAGGTAGGTCGCGACCAGCGTGGTCTTGCCGATGCCGGGCGGACCGGCGACCCACACGCCGGGAACCGAGGCCGAGCCATCGAGCTGCGCGAACAAGCGGTCGCGCCCGAACACGCGGCCGAGCCGCGGCGGGCGCAGCTTGCCGAGCGTGGGTTGGCGGGAGGCACTGGGGCGTGGCATCGCCACCATCTTAGGTGGCTGGCGATGCGAAGGCATCCCCAACGCGCCCGCTCTCAAACGCCGCGGTTGCGCATCCAGTCCGCAGTCTTGAAGAACGAGGCTTCGAGCTGCTGCGCGAAGGCCGGGTCGAGCTTCACCTCCTGCATCGCCGTGCGCATGCACGAGAGCCACTGGTCACGTTCGAGAATGCCGATGCTGTAAGGCATGTGTCGAGCGCGCAGCATCGGGTGGCCGAAGCGATCGGTGTAGTGCTGCGGGCCGCCGAGCCAGCCGCACAGGAACCAGAAGAACTTGTCGCGCGAACCGTCGAGCGCCTCGGGGTGCAGCGCGCGGATCTCGCGGTACGCCGGGTCCAGGTCCATCAGGTCGTAGAAACGATCGACGAGAGCCCGCACCTCGGCTTCGCCGCCGACGCGGTCGTAGGGCAGCACGGGCGGGCCCTTGAGTGGCTCGGTGATCACGGGCGGGGCTCAGACGTCGAGCCGGGCGGCGATCGCTTCGACGCCTTGTGCCGCACCGCAGCCGGGCATCAGTTCGAGCAGCAACTGGCGGCGCTTCACGGCTTCGCGCACCGCCGGATCGAGCGGCACTTCGCCGACCAGATCGAGGCGCGGCGCGAGGGTTCCGGGTGACAACAGCGGCGTCACGAAACGGTCAACAACCAGCTGCAATTGACCACGGATCACACGGCCCTCGCCGGCCCGGCCGACCTGGTTCACGACGAGGCGGATCTCCTGTCGTTGCTGCTGCGTGGCCAGCACCTTGATGAGCGCATAGGCATCGGTCATCGAGGTCGGCTCGGGCGTGGCGACGACGAGCACTTCGTCGGCCAGCGAGACCG
>JANYFX010000337.1 GCA_025359585.1 Rhizobacter sp.
GCATTCTTTCAAGGCGAGCCGAAGCGCCGTGGCTTTCCAAATGCCGGACACCAGTTCCAAGTTCGCGCGAGCGTTCATGTATGGTGTGTTGAGCTCAATCGCTTGCAGACGCGACTTTAGCTCGGGCCGGCATATGTGATTGTTCACGACGCCTAACGTTTGACATGAGGGGTGCACAAAAGGCGCAGCCTTTTGGGCCTCCCCTCGATGGAAGGGTTAGGCGTCACTGCCAAGCGAACCTGCGTGTAGTTCATGTGTTGCCGAGAGCACGGCGAGCCAGTTCGGCGGACTCTTCCGGCGAAAGACCTCGCCACTTTTGCAGCTCTTTCGAGATTTCCGCCGCGTTGTGGCCACTCGCTGCCAAGTTTCTTGCGGCGGCGAGTGAGGCCTCTTCTGTAGGTGGCTGCGGGATTGACTGAGGCATGCTCCGTGCGGGCGCCGCGTTGGCGAGATGGTTTCGGATTTCCGTGAGTAGAGCAATAGCTTGGTTAACTTTCCAATACCAGCACACAATTTCGCGGAAGATAAGAAACAGGCCCAACACAACGACAAGAACAATGAGTAGGTGCCAAATGCTCAGCGCGGAAGTGTTCATGGTGTTCTGGTCTCCCGAAAGTGGTGTAACAGCGTGTCCCGCGATCTAGTGAAAGACATGACGCCTAACGTTTGACATGAGGGGTGCACAAAAGGCGCAGCCTTTTGGGCATCCCCTCGATGGAAGGGTTAGGCATCGCTCTCAGAGATGCCATGGTTCTTCGTCTGCTAGCCAGTGGCGCCATTCTGCCTGCGCCCGGAAAAGTACTAGGTTCCAGTATTGAAGGTCTGCGTCACCGCGAACGCCAGGAAGGAGTACGCCGTCAAACCGTTCTGCCATGAGCCGTGCAAAGAACTGGCTGAAGGCGAGGGGAGGCTGGCCTTGCTCCCCCGAAAGCTCTGTGAACCACAAGACGGAATTGAGAAGTGGTTGGATGCTATGTTCGGTCCCGCGAAGGTCAGCGAGGCGGACAGCGGCAGTTGGTATGACAAAGCGTTGTATCCAGATCTGGTCGCCACTACGTAGAAGCTCACGACGAACTCCGTCAGTCGATTCGCTCAAGTACAACGTGCTTGTCCTCGGAACGCCGTATCTTCCCTCGCACTCGGACGTGGGAGAAAGCGGAGGCGGGCCCATCTCATTTCGTGTCGGGATGTCACCTAGAAAGGGAGGAGACCTACCACGGTAAGCCTGAATCTCGCGTTCGGCTGGTGGGCCGATGTCTGCCATTGCAGCTCTCAGTTCCTCGACAGTATCAACGTTAGCAAGGCCGGAAGGCAGTTCAGCGTGGGCCAAAACTTGTACACGGTCAAACGTCGGATTGCCAACGATCAGCCGATTTGTGCCTGCGTAATGTGCACTCGGCGTACCACTGGCACTACTGCTTCCGACTGCAGTGCCTGTTGCCGAGACGATGCTCCCTTGACTTGAGGATTCCATGGATGCCTGGTTGTGATGCCTAACGTTTGACATGAGGGGGCCGCAAAAGGCGTAGCCTTTTGTGGGTCCCCTCGATGGAAGGGTTAGGCGTCATCGCGGAATGAGCCGCGGACCTCAAGAGCTGCCATAAGCGTGAGGCTTGCTTGCGTGAAGTTATCGAATTGCCCTTTGATTCCATATGCCCACTTCGCGCCATGAAAGAGGTTGTTGCGCAGGCGATAGACGACTATTAGGAGAGCCGCGACGCAGGAGGCTGAATCATTGTTCTCGCCCGAGAGCACAGCAGTGACCAATGGCAACCTATCGCTGTCGCGAAGAGCTAGGCCTTTAAAGTAGTTTGTTTGCTCGGCGTTCTGGAAGTACCGATCTCGGAAGTAGGCAAGCGGTTGCGCGAACGGTTCAAGATTGAGTTGACCCGAGGCGGCCCATCTTTGCACCAACGCCTCAATGGCGCCGGACGATGCTCTTGTATCCAGCTTCTTGGCCTCAAAGAAGCTCCAGATTAAACAAAAGTGCATGATCGCTTGGCGATCCGGCTCGGGCAACTCTTCGAAGCCAAAGGCGTGTTTGCAGAGCCAGTCGATAGTGTTCATGACGCCTAACGTTTGACATGAGGGGTGACCGAAAGGCGCAGCCTTTTGGGCATCCCCTCGATGGAAGGGTTAGGCGTCTTTCGCGGCACGGCTTCTACTCAAGACTCGCTGCGAGCGACTGCTGTCGAAGTCCGCCGATTCGCCCAATAGATTCCTAGCCAGAAAACCGCTGCTGCCACTGCGGTTGACCAAAAAAGCAGGCTGTACGAGCTATCGCTTGGCGACTTTGATTCCAGTGCATAGACGATATTGCTATAGCAGTCTGGTCCCGTGAAATTGATGCGGCACATTACTTCCGTTGACAGCGCAAAAGCGATCACAACACTCACTGACGCGGTCGGAATGGACAGTGGCCAAAGTTTGGTGCGTAGGAATTGGGCCCAGAGCAATAGGAATACAAGTGCCGGGAGGCTGAACGCCATGTACCAGGGCGCGAAGAAGAGATAGCTCGCAATCCCGCTCAACAGCGAAGGAGCATTAGACGTGCTTCCTTGCGAGAAGGTAAGTACCCAGAACGCGATCATCGCCAATGGGAGAGCGACTAAGAAACCGAGCGCCGCAGCACGCATTTGAAGACGCCTAACGTTTGACATGGGGGGTGACTAAAAGGCGTAGCCTTTTAGGCATCCCCTCGATGGAAGGGTTAGGCGTCTCGTGCTGTACGCTTGTCTTCGAATTCGGTTTCATAGAACTGCGTGTTGTGAAGATCGTATGTGTAGACAAGGCCATCTTGGTTGTACTTGACCAAGGCAAATCCGTGCTTGGGGTAAACAAGACCATTAGAACTTGTGAGTACGCCGCCGAGGGCACAGAACACGCACACTTCAAGAAACGTGAGGTTCAGATTTCGCTGTAGGTCGACGCTGAGGACCGTGTGATTCGCTGTCGCTGGAATGCTGGCTGTCTCGCCATTTGGGTAGGTCACTTCCAGAACGCCAGTCGGGCCTACCTCG